>PCCU01000055.1 GCA_002732015.1 Candidatus Pelagibacterales bacterium | reverse complement strand
TACGAGGGAGGAATTTTGTGATAGAAAAAAAATACACATTTTTTAATTTTGTATTTTTATTTTTATTTTTATTTTTATTTTTATTTACGGCATCTTTGTCTCAAGGTGTTGAAAACAATAAATTACAAACCAAAGAACCAAGTCTTACACAAAAATATATTGATAGTTTAAGAGAGGGAAAATGGGGTATTACTGACCCTAAATGGGTAAATCTAAGTACTGCTAAAGAATTTTTTCCAAACACTTCAAAATTAGGTTCTTTTGAGGGAGAGCCACCTACTGTGAGTGTATTTGAAAATGGAGAATTAATAGGATATTTATTTGTCACTAAAAATATTACTTCCTCTAAAGGTTACTCATCACAAGAATTTGATATGCTGGTAGGATTAGGCTTAGATGGAAAATTGACTGGTGCAAAAGTCTTAAAACATAATGAACCAATTATTGGCATGTATACTCCTCAGGGAGACTTGATTTTGCCAAAATTTACAGCTCAATATAAAGGTTTAGATATAAGAGTTCCAACTAAAGTTAATTTACTACGAACTGAAGGAGAAGGTTCTATTGATGGAATATCTTCAGCTACTGTAAGTGCTGTTTTATTTAATGGAGCTATTTTAAGAGCTGCAAGAATAGTTGCCCTTTCTAAAGGTATTAGACTTAATGATAGTCCTGTAGTTGATATTGTAAATTTTAAAGAAACTACTTTTTCTAAATTGATATCTAATGGATCAGTTGCAAGATTAACTCTTACAGTAAATGATTTAATAAAAAATGGAATAAAGAAACCTAAAATATCTAACAGATCAGGGGTAGCTGATATATATAGATATAAAGCAATATTTGCTGGAAATACTCCAGTTGCAGCGAAACAAAAAGAAGTTAAAAAAGGTTATAAAGATACTGATAGAGACCTTGCTTTAGATTTATTTTTAGCTCCAGTAGTAACTCCTACTATAGGAAGAAACTTGTTAGGAGACAAATGGTATGACATTTTTATTGCAGGAAGAGATCCAAACGAAACTACAATAGTGATAGCTGCTCTTGGAAGATATCCGCTAGATGGCGAACCTAACATTGCTACTGGCAACTTTAAAAGATTAGCAGTAATACAAGGCGATAAGCAAATACCTTTATTAAAAAGCAACTTCAGAAACTTAGGTTTTCTCCATGGAGAAGATAAACCTTTTTTTGCAGAAGCAGGATTATATAGAATACCAGCTGATGCAGGCTTGAACCCTGTTAAGCCATGGAAATTAGAAATTTTAATAGAAAGCATAAATATAAATGAAAGTAAAAAGTATTTTGTAAATTATACACTTAATGACAAATATATTATAAAACCAGACGGTTTGATTAAAATAGCAGACAAGGATACTCCAATTTGGCATGCAGCATGGGAAAGTCAAAAAAATAATATTTCTATTATGCTATTCACATTACTGATTCTTACAGTTGCTATTATAAAAATGGATTTACTAACAAAGTTTGATTACAGAAGAAAAATTTTTAGAAATTTATTTTTAATCTGGATATTGTTCTGGTTAGGCTGGACAGCTGGTGGCCAAATCACAATTCTGAGTGTCTTGATGTGGGTGGTTGCACCTTTTAATAATCCATCATGGAATGTGCTTCTCTCGGATCCTTTACTCACGATTTTATTGGCTTATGTTATTATTTCATTTATTTTTTGGGGTAGAGGTCTATTTTGTGGATGGTTATGCCCTTTTGGAAGTTTGCAAGAGTTATTAGGAAAATTTGCACAATACATTAAATTACCTCAAATAAAGATATCTGAAAAGATAAATAGAAATGCATTGAACATTAAGTATATAATATTAATATTATTAGTTATAACTAGCTTTTATTCTGCTGAGTTTTTAAATTTAGGGTCTGAGATTGAACCATTTAAAACATCTATTTCTATGCAGTTTCAAAGAGAATGGTACTTTGTATTATATGCTGTAACTTTATTAGTTTTAGGATTGTTTATAGAAAGATTTTTCTGTAGGTTTTGTGTCCTCTGGGAGCTTTTATGGTTTTAGGAGGAAAGTTAAGACTGAAAAACTCTCTTAAAAGAAGATCTGAATGTGGAAACCCTTGTAAATTATGTTCAAAAGCATGTCCTATCGAGGCTATAGATAAGAAAGGTAATATTAATATGAATGAATGTTTTTATTGTTTAGATTGTCAATCACTATATTATAATAATTATAAATGTCCTCCTTTAGTGATAAAGAGAAAAAAGTTAGAAGCCTTACGATCAAAACATGTGAAGCTGAAAGAAAGGCTGGTTTAAATTGCTTACATGCGCTTTAGTAGTTTGGATTTTACAACCTGTAAATTGGAGTGAGGAGACTATTAGAGAAACTTTTCTTACAAAGCAAGAATGTACTAAAAATCTGATTAATAAAAATCACAGTTGTATAAAGATTGATAAAAGAAAACATTTAACGTATAAAGAATGGAAAATTGATAATTGTAGTTTAAGTGAGCATGAGTGGGCTGGAACAAAATGATTAAAAATATTTAGATTAGAAACTTTAATATGGAGCTATAAATGACAAATGAAAAATTAAAAAAAGAAATTATTGAACTATATGAAAAACTAGAAAGAGATAAAGATCTATACAAGGAATTTCTTGAAGACGAAGATAAGTTTTTAGAAGCGAGGGGTTTTGTTCCTTCTGAAGTAAAGGGACTTGTAAACAATATAGTGGATACAAGAAATACAATACTAAAAGATGTTCTTGAAGAACAATCAGCAAAATTAGAAAAAAAATAGCTTTAATATAAAAATAAACTGAAAGTTTAACTATATTTACTAACCTCGATTGGCTTAACATAAGTTATTGTGCCAATTAAATACTGTGTTAACTTTAGTGTTATTAAATTGCAAAAAATAAAAAAAAACTCCCTAAAACTTGTTGAAGAAGCTAATGCTTTAATTAAAACTTTAAAAGTAGAAGATGCTAAAAAGTTATTAAAAAATGATAACTATTTATTTATTGATCTAAGAGATTATAGAGAACTAATCAAAAATGGAAAAATACCTGGAGCTATTTCTTGCCCAAGAGGCATGTTAGAGTTTTGGGTAGATCCAGAAAGCCCTTACTATAAAAAAAAATTAGACCTTTCTAAAACATTTATTCTTTATTGTGCTAGTGCATGGAGATCGGCTTTAGCAGCAAAAACTCTGTTAGAAATGGGCCTTGAAAATATTTTTCATCTAGAAGGAGGGTTTGAAAAATGGAAAAACTCTGATGGGCCTATTGATACTAATTAGTTTTTCTTTTAAAAAAAAATAAACTAGAGGAAAAACTAATGATTAATATTAATATATTGATTAATAAAAGTGTTTTATACTTATGATCTAATACAAAAATTGCACTAAACAAATTATTTAACCCTTGGGACTCTAAATAATAAATTATAGCTCCTAGAATACTAGTAATAAATGATATAATCAAACTAAGATTTGAAACACGAATATCAAATATAATTCTAAAAATAAAAGTAGTTGTTAAGAAAGTAGCAGCTGTTCCGCTAACTGCCACAGCAGTGAATAGATCTTTAGTATTAAAAAAAATAAACACCAAACCTAAAATTGTAAATATAAACATTACAACTCTACCATGAAAGATTGTTTGCGGAAAAAACGCTAAATCTATTACTATTAGCTTAGCTGCACTTGAAAGGGTTGAATCTAATGTAGAAATAGCGGAAATAATCAATAACGAGAAAATTATATATGATAAGTAGCTATTAAAATTTACTTTTATAGCTTCAATAAAAGTATTACCGTATAAAGCATTTTCTGCTAGACACAACCCTAGTAAAGAAAATAAAAAAATACAAAAAGAACTTAATAAAAATGCTAAAAAAAAACTTTTTTTTGTTTTATTTTTATTACAAACAAAACCTCTATCCATCATCACAGGATCGTGTATTGGATAACTCCAAACTTGCAACAAGGCTACTAAAATTAAAGCGTAAGCTGGATTTGAAAAATCATTTAATTTAGATAAAATTAAATTGTTGTCTATTACGGTATTTGAAAAAAGAATACCTATTATCAAAACTAATAATAGAATTAAAAAAATAGTCATTTGAAAAAAATCTGTTTTAATCGAATTTCTAAAGCCCCCTAGAAAGGAATAAGAAAAAGCTAATAGCATAATTAAAAAAATTGATACATTATATTCTAGTCCTCCTTCTTGACCAAATATAAGTCCTATTACTATTAGATTGGCAAAAATCTCACTTATTAATCTTATAGTGATAATAAATGAGAAAGTAAATTTACCTATAATACCATATTCTTGATTAAAAAACTCTATTAAGGAATTTACCTTAAATTTTTTTCTTAGATTAATTAAAAAAAAACCTCCAGTGAGAAAAGAAAAATAGTAGGCTGTGTATGCTAATGCTCCAGGCAATCCGTAATAATAAGCTAATACTGCAGCTGTTAATAAAGACCTAGAAAAAATCCAAGTTGTTACTAAAGAAAAAGTCATTACAAGTAAACTAGGCTCTTTATTCTTTTCCATAAGTCCCGAATAAAAACCATTAATATCGGAATTTCTGCTTATAAAAAACAATGATGAAAAAGCTACTACACTTATAAAAAATATAAAAGTTAACATAATAAATAATTCATTAATTATACTTTGTTAATTTATTGTATCTAATGAACTCATTATACCTATTTAAAATTTTTAATGCTGAATTATAGGCTGGTAATTCTAAATATTGATTCTTAAAAAGAATCTGTCTTTTTCCTTTTGATAAAACTTTATTAAACTTTTTGATAATTTCTGAGGCCTCATTAGCTTCTTTTAAAGTTGGCGTCAAAGTTTTATTAATAATTTTACAGTGAGCTGCATTTATAGAACTTTTTGCTAATATACCTAAATTTTTTATATATTTAAGTTCTTCTTTTAACACATTGTTGTTATTCCAAGTAAATGGCATATCTATAGAATATTTTTTATATGCGCTACAAGCCAAATGAAATCTTTTTCTAACAAAATTTAACATATCATTATTTTTGCTTTCTAATACACCTAAAGATATAGCCATATCCTCTGAAGCAACTAATGCTCCTTTTACCTCATCAAAATTTAAAATATCTTTTATATTTTCTAACCCTTGTGCGGTTTCTATATTAGGAATAAATTCTATTTTATTTTTTTTTATATTTTTTTTATTTTCAATGTATCTTTTTTTTTCTAAAAAGATTTCAATTTGTTTTTTATTATTTACCTTAGGTAAAAGTATTACATCTAAATTTTTTGATATTGCAACATCAAGGTCCTTTAAACCATCACTAGTATCTAATGGGTTAATTCTTACTGCCGTAATTTTTCCTTTTTTTTTCCAATATTCTAATATTTTTGGTAGATTTTTTCTTCCTAATGGTCTTTCTTTTGGCGTACAAAAGTCTTCAAATTCTAGTATACATACATCAGCTTCACTTTTATAAGACTGCTTTATATCATTTTCATTTGTTGCTCCTACAAACAACCATGATCTTCTTAAGTGTAAAGGCCTTACTTTCATTTACTATTAAATAAAACTTTTATTTTTTTTGTAAAACTTAGTATATCATTAAGTAATAGATTTGGTTCTTCCATTGCTGCAAAATGTCCTCCTGAAGGCATTTCAGACCAATGTAAAACATTGTACAATCTTTCTACATATGACTTTGGTGGCCAAGATAAAAACTCCTTTGGAAATACTGCACAACCAGTAGGAGTATTAACCTTGCCTTCTATATTCATTGCTCTGCCTCCCTCTTCTCTTCTTCCAAAGTAAATCCATGATGCTGTGTTAAATGAATTAGTAACTAAATAAATCATTATATTAGTTAATAAGTTATCTTTAGAATAAATATCAAAAATAGTCTTATTTTTTAAGTCTGACCATCCATGAAACTTCTCAAAAATCCAAGCTGCTACTCCTACAGGATTTTCATTCATAGCAAAAGCTAATGTTTGAGGTTTGGTTGCCTGCAATGATCTGTAGCCCTCTTCCAATATTTGCTCCTTTTTAAATTTTTTTTGCCAAAGTTTTTCTTCTTCAGTTTGAGGGCCAATTTTGTTTCTCATTATCATAATATTTAGATGTATAGCTTTACAAAATTTTTTATGATCATATCCTAACCAGCTTGATATTGCACCTCCCCAATCTCCTCCTTGGGCCATATAGCTTTTATAATTTAAAACTTTGGTCATTAAATCATTATAATAAGAAGCAATTTTTCTTGGTCCAAATGGAACAGGTGGCTTATCAGAAAATGCAAACCCTGGTATAGAAGGAATTATTAAATCAAAGCTTATTTCATTGTCTAGCCCAAAACTTTTAGGGTCAGTAAGAGGTTCGATAATTTCATAAAATTCTAAAAAAGAACCAGGCCAACCATGGCTAATTAAAAGTGGAATAGAGTCTTTATTTTTACCTTTTTTATAAATAAAATGAATATTCAAATCATTTACTTTTGCCTTGTAATGATTAAATTGGTTTATTTTTTTTTCTGCTTCCTCCCAATTGTAATTAGTTGTCCAATAATCACAAATACTTTTAAATTCTTGTTTGTTTATACCTAAGGACCAATTTTTAATATCTGGAATTTTACTCCAATCAAAAGTAGTAACTTTTTTAATAATGCTATCTACATTTTTATTTTCAATTTTTATTAGGAAATTTTGCATATAATAAATTATTTAATGTAATTATAGACTAATAAATTTATTATTGTAAATTAAAGTTATTATTAAAAAAAAAAGGATTATTATGGCTAATAAAATCAACTCTATAGCAGTTTTAGGTTCTGGCACCATGGGTGCAGGAATTGCGGCTCTAGCCGCTGACAAGGATTGTAAAGTTCTATTATTAGATATTGATGAGAGTAGTGTTAATAAAGCGAAAATGAATATTGTTAATGAAAAAAAACCAATGCTGTCCTTACCTGATAATATTAAAAACATAGAGGTTGGTACTTTTGATAAAGACTTTCATAAGATTGCTAACTATGATTGGGTATGTGAAGCTGTGGTAGAAAAACTGGAAATAAAAAGAGAAATTTTTACAAAAATAGAGAAATTTAGATCTAAAAGCTCTTTTGTTAGTTCAAATACCTCGGGTATACCTTTAAAAGAAATAACTAAGGATATGCCTGAAAGTCTTTTAAAAGATGTTTGTATTACTCATTTTTTTAATCCTGTAAAAGTAATGAAATTGTGTGAGCTTATTCCTGGAGAAAAAACTTCCAAAGAAGCATTAGAAACATTAAGTATTTTTTTAAAGAATACTTTTGAAAAAGGTGTTGTGTATGGCAAAGATACAGTGAATTTTATTGGTAATAGAATTGGTTGTTTTTTTATGTTAAAGGGCTTGCACGAAGGAAAAGAAGCAAGAAAAAAAAACCTTACTATTGAAAAAATGGACTCATTGTTATCTAAACCTGTTGGACTTCCTCCTACAGGGCTATACGGTCTAATTGACTTAATAGGCCTAGATGTGATGTATTCCGTTGGAAAAAATCTAGAATTAAATTTACCAGAAAATGATTTAGGAAAACCCTATGTGAATTTGCCTGAAGCAGAGTTAAGTTTGTATAATAATGGGCAACTTGGAAGAAAAACTGGCGGTGGATTTTATAGAATTCGGAAAAACAATAATGGAGAGAAAATTAAAGAGGTTTATGACTTAGAAAACAGCGAGTGGGTATTAACTAAAAAAGAAGGCATTAATGCAAGTAGTTATAATTTAATGTTAGAAGATAATCTCGAAGGAAATTATGTATGGAATGTTATGGGCAGCTCACTTCTTTATGCAGCTGACTTAATACCAGAAATTGCTAATGATATAGTAAATATTGATAATGCTATGAAGTGGGGCTTTGCTTGGCAAAAAGGGCCTTTTGAAATCTTAGATGCTCTTGGCCCTAAAAAGGTTATTGAAAAGTGCAACAATTTAGAAATTAAATTACCTAGAATGTTAGAAGTTATAAACAATTCTACTAAAGATACATTTTATTCTAATAACAATGAGTTCCTGAACATAAATGGAAATTACGAAAAAATTATAGGTGCATAATGAAAATATTTATTTTACTCAAAATTTTAATAATATTATCTAACTTTCAAAATTTTCTATTTGCAGGAGCACCTCCATTAAATAAGGAGATGCTTCCAGACGCTCCTTATGAATTTATTAAAACAAATCATATCATTATCGGTGTTGAATGGAAAAAAAGTTCTTTAACAGATGTCCTACCATCTAAACTATCTGGTGTATCAACAATTACAGGTGGAATTAATATTTTTAATTCTAGAAAAAAGCAATCTTTTTCTCCTTTGAGCGGTGCTTATGGATGGGTAGATCTGCCAGGAGAAGATAAAAAAGAAAAGTTCATTATTTTTAGCATGTATGGTCCAAATGCAACAATCAATAAAGTAATGAAATCAGTTTACAGTTTAAAAAGTGAAATAGGTTCCAATAAAGTTACTTTAATAAATAATAAAGCTGTTGCTACTTCAAGTATTAATGGTAAAAATGTACTTATTTTTTCAGGAATTAATTCAGAAAACTGTGTAAAAGCTTCAGGTCAAGAGTTATTAGTATCAAGTTTATCTGATGATGGTAAAGTTTATAAAAAATTTAACTGGACGACAAAAAATCAGTGCAACATATCTCCGGATCAGATAGAACTTAAGGAAGTTTTAAAAAAGTTTGAAATAAAAAAAATGATATGGGCAAAAACATTAGAAGATTCTAATGTAATAATAGAAAAACCTGTATCTAATAAATAATTTACTGAGATTTAGAATTTTTATAAACTGTAGAAGTAAAAAAGATACCTATTAAAAAAAGTACATGCAAAAACATAGTAGGTCCTAACACCAAGTAACTTCCCACCATTAAAGTAAAAACTATAGACCACATAAATGAAAGAAGTGTCATCAATTGAAATTTAACCATGTTCGGCAATTCAGAAAGTCCATTTGTCTCTGAACTCATAACTAAGTTGTAGTAATTTTTTATCATGTATAACTCCAATAATATATATATATTTATACTTACGTTAATATATGAATTTGGATCATTTATTATAAATTAGTTATATTTTTTAATGAATTATTATATGTTAAGTTTATGAATTCAGAGAATATAGAGAGAAGTTTTAACCCTAGACTTGCTGTAGCTGATTATGAGAGTTACCTTAAAAATTCAAGTAAAAAAGCTAAATTAGCCGAAACAATACTTAATGGTAAAAAAAACATTAACTACGGAAACTCTGACTTACAAAAATTAGATGTATATTACAAGAGCAACAATACTAATTTACCTATTCATATATTTATACATGGTGGATATTGGCGAGCATTAGATAAATCTTATCATACGCACATGGCAATTCCATTTGTAGAAAAGAAAATTTGTTTTTTTAACATTAATTATGACCTATGTCCAAATGTTAAGTTAACAGAAATAAAAAAACAGATTATTAAAGCCATTGTATGGATATATAATAATGCAAATAAATTTAATGCAGACAATAATAATATTGTTCTATCAGGTCATTCAGCAGGCGCGCACTTAGTATCATTAATGCTTAATGTAGACTGGAAAAAATATGGGTTAATTAAAAATTACATTAAGGGAGTAGCTTTAATAAGTGGTATATATGATACAGAAATAGTCACTAATTTAAGTATAAATAAAGAGATAGGTTTATCTCATAAAGAAGCAATAAAAAATAATCCATTCAAGCATAAGCCATTACTTAAGGTCCCAACTATTATATCATATGGAGAAAATGAACCCTCACTCTGGATAGAACAAAGTTATAAATATATGAATTATTTAAAACTTTGTGGTTATAATTGTAAAAAAATAGTCTGCAAAAATGATAACCACTTTAGTTTGATAGATACTTTAGCAGATAACACTAAAAGTATAGTTAAAGAAATTATAAATTTATCTTTTACAAAACAATGAAAACTTTCTTATATGATAAGCTTAACACTAGGATATTAGAAAAAAAATTAGGAAAAAAAAATATTCCTAGTCTATTACTAATGATGAGGGCTGGGCATAACCTATATGAAATTGTAAAAAAAAAATTTAATTACGACCAGATTATTGCGATTGCAGGACCAGGAAATAATGGAGGTGACGCAATAGCATTTTCTATTCAAGCTAAATTAAATAATGAAAACATAATATTAGTAAATTTATCAAAAAGAAAAAATAATTCAAAAAAGTTATTATTTCTTTTAAATAGTATTGGTCTAAAAGAACAAAGTTTTAACAATAGTATTTTAAAATCAAGAAAAAAAATTCTTATTCTTGATGGTATTTTAGGTATCGGTATATCAAGAAAGCCAGAAGGATTAATTGAAAAAACTATTAAACTTATTAATAAATCAAAAAAAAAAAATATCAATATAGTCTCTATTGATATTCCCTCTGGATTAAACCCTGATACAGGTATTGCTTACCCAAATACTATTTGTGCTAACCATACAATAATGTGTCTGACAAGAAAACAAGGTTGCTACACAGGTGATGGATTAAAGTTTGCCGGAGAATTATTATTTACAGATTTAGGAATCACTAATAGTAATAAAATTCAAAAAGTCTCTAGTTTGCTATTAGATAATAAAAATAAAGTATTAATTAAAAGAAAAAAAACAGCACATAAAGGAAAGTTTGGCAATGTCCTAATATTAGGAGGTTGGGATAATATGCCTGGAGCTGCTAATCTATCTGCATTAGCAGCTTTAAAAACAGGATGTGGAAAGGTTTTTATATGCACAAATAATTTTAATAAACTACCAAATGAAGTAATCAGAATTCCTGCTAAATTAGAAAGTATTTCTAAAATAATAGATAAGATGGATGTTGCTATCGCTGGCCCAGGCCTAGGTAACAATGGCGATGAAATTTTAAAATATTTATGGAAAAAAAAAATACCATTAGTATTAGATGCCGATGGTATAAATTGGCTTGCAACTAATTCTTTAAAAAGAAGAAGAACCCTGCTTATTGGAACTCCTCATCATGGCGAAGCAAGAAATTTGTTAGGTATGGAGTTTAGAAATAGGTTTGAAGCTATTAAAAATATGCATAATAAATATGGTGGTAGGTGGGTTCTTAAAGGCCCAGGAACATTGGTTATTAATAATAATAATATGTATATAAATGACTTTTCTAATAGCATTTTAGCATCTGCAGGAACAGGAGATGTATTAGCAGGAATAATTGGCGCTTTAATAGCACAAAAAAACAAACATCCAGAAGTAGCTGGAGTGATAATACATACTATTGCAGCAAAAAAAATATTAGCTGAGGGTCAAAAAACTTTAGTTGCAGGAGACCTTTTAAAAAAAATTAGTTCGTCTATAGAATTTTACTAATTACTATAAAAGCCTACTGCGCAAATATATTTTTTTACTTTAGTAACTAAAGCAGTTTTTTCAAACTCCTTTTCATCTTCCGTAGTAATACGAGCTAATTTATATGTCACCTTACTAATTTTATTTTCTTGAGCTACCTTAAGAAATTCTTCGCCAACATTTTTACCATCACTGTCTACGAATTCAAGTAAGTTAAATCCTACATTTACTGGATGTCCAACTAATATACCATTGGCATTTACACAAAGTGGATAAAGGTCCTTTACTTTAAAACCTCCTGCTCCTTCTGTCATTTGTTCTAAAGCAAACAATTCGTTAAATTTCATTAAATTTACTGCTCTATCTAACATTGCTTTAGCCTCTTCTTCAGTTCCAAATTCAACAGAATAACTTTTTGATGTTGTACATAATAACCCAAGTATCACTAAAATTTTTAATATCCTCATTATAATCTCCGTTTATTATTTAAATACCATATGGTTTATATTATATCAATATTTATCATTGTCCTAAAAAGTGAAGGTTAACTTTTCTTGTCATAGATTTTTCTCTATGTTCAAATAAATATATACCTTGCCACGTGCCTAGCATTAGCTTCCTTTGTTGCACACTTATCGATAGAGATGTATTAGTTAATGAACTTTTAATATGCGCAGGCATATCATCTTTACCCTCAGATTGATGTTTATAATTATTATTTGTAGGAGCAATTTTTGAATAAAAATTTAAAAGATCTTGTAAAACGTCTGGATCAGCATTTTCTTGTATTAATAAAGAAGCACTTGTATGCAAAATATGTAAATTTAAAATGCCTTTTTCTAATTTATTTATTTTTATCCAAGAGGCAATATGTCTAGTTATATCTATTAAACTAGGACCATTAGTATCTAATTCCATATCTCCTATAATTTGATGCATTATTTTAAAATAGATTGATAAACTAAATTACGTAATAATTTTCTATATTCCATTCTGTTATTAACTGACTGAGTCATAGATATCACTACCAAACTTTCTTTAGGATCTACCCAAAAATAAGTTCCTGCATATCCTGCCCAAAAGTACTCACCTTTAGTACCTGGCCAAGGAGAAATTCCATTCGCTTCTCTTACAGCAAAACCTAATCCAAAGCCATATCCTTCACCTGGTAAATAATAAGGACCTTTTCTATTAATATTATCTCCCAAATGATTAGATGTCATATATTCAACTGTTTTTTTACCTATAAAAGAATTATTTGTTAAAAAACCATCATTCAGTAACATTAAACAAAAATTCATATAATCTCCTACAGTAGATACCAGGCCATGACCTCCTGTTAAAAAAACTGGAGAATGCTTAATTTTTATTAATTCTGGCTCTCCCGTATCTTTAAAAGGCTCTGCTATTCTACCCCAGTCCTTTTCTTCTACAAAAAAACCTGTATCTCTCATCTTTAATGGTAAAAATATATTTCTTAGTAAAAATTCATCTAGTTGTAATTTTGAAACTTTTTCAATAATTCTACCAAGTACCTCTACTGACCTTCCATACTCCCAGTTGGTTCCTGGTTGATACGCTAATGGAAAGGTAGATAATTTTTTCACATACTCCTCTAAAGAAATATTTATATTATTTAAAACGCCTATGTCTGAGTCTTTTAGCTTTCTTTTTGCTGGAGAGTTTCCAAAAACTCCATAGGTTAATCCAGAAGTGTGTCTTAACAAATCATGAACTGTAATAGGTCTTTTTATTGGATACAAACTTTCTATACCTTTATTATTTCTTTTTAAAACTTTCATTTCTTTAAATTCTGGAAGATATTTATAGATTGGTTCTGATAAGAATAATTTACCTCTTTCATGAAGAATCATTGTAGCAATGCTAACAATTGGTTTAGTCATAGAGTATATTCTAAAAATAGAGTCTTTTTTCATAGGAATTTTTTTAGAATAATTTTGCCAACCAAAACTTTCAAAATATATTAATTTTCCTTTCCTAGATATTGCTATCACTGCTCCCGGAAATTTCTTTTTTAAAATTGCATCTTCAAAAATATCATTTATACTTTGCAATTTCTTACTAGACATCCCTACACTCTCAGGGGTGCCCTTATCTAGTTGAAATGAAACTAGTTCAAAGTTAAAAAATATTAATAAAAAAACTAAGAAAAACTTATATGAATTCATAAAATATGCCGAAAATGTATATTAAACTTAATCCTGAATTAAGAACTAGCAAGGAGTATTCTCTCCACAAAAATGCTGTAAAAGCTAATAGTCCATTCCCAAATAGAAAAAAATAGTGATGGTAATAAAGTTCAGGAACAAAGCTAGCTAAAAATGCCCCAAATAATATAGAGAAAGTAGATATCCAAGCTAATAACTGAAATGGTTTTTTTACTGGAATATTTTTATTAATTTTTGTAATCCTTAAATATTTTAATATACACTAATAATTTAAAAATTAGTAAATTTAAAAAAAATAGGCAGCTATCTTATGAAAATAACTGCCTTTATTTACGGAAGTATTCTATGAAATGAATACTTTATTTTTTGACTTTTTTTTAGAAGCCAAAACTTATTTTTGATATAACACCATCTGCATCTGTGTCTTTAGTAGCCCCTTGACTTTGCTCAACAGAAAAATATGCGGCTTCTAGCATTACTCCACCACCTAAGTTATATCCTAAACCATACACCATTGTTTTTGAGTCATTTTTAGCTGTTACTCCAGACTCTTTAAACTCTGTTTCAACTCCACATATACCTGCAGTCACATTACCTGCAGCATATACTCCACACAATGTGCTACCTGTATTATCTCCATCATCAGTAGTTGACTTTAATTGACCTGAGTCGGCAGTATCCTGATACTTGTATTGTACAGTTAACCCACCGTAACCAACATTTGCAGTAAATATATCAGCTTCTAAATCATTATATTCTGCTCCAGCAATAATATTTGTATTTCCACCAATCATCCCATATGTTGCACCAATAGTAATTCCATCAAATGTTCCTTCATATTTAACTACTGCATCTATAACATCTGTATAACAACCGTGTCCTGTTTGGTCACTTGCTGTTGAACAATTTTTATCACTACCTGAGGTTCTAGCTGGAGTACTTCTTAATGAAGAGCCGTACTGTATACCAAAAGAAAAACCTTCATATACATTTGACAAATATCTAACTTTCATACTATCTTCAGCATATCCTACCTCATCAGCTCTTCCATAATCATTACTACCTCCAGAATAGAAGTGACCTATAACAGCTCCATCAGGCTCCGCTGTAGGGATAATGGTTGATGCTCTGTAATGCATCATACTGCCAGTTGACCCTGTATTCCCTATAGTAAAAGTTCCAAATCCACCAGAAAGGCTGATATCATTTTGGTTAGTAGATACACCTAGTACATCTGTATCACCACCACTTTTATCATCTTTCATAATAGAATATACTCCAATAACTTCAATACCATTATCCAATGTAGCAGAAGCAGTAGCTACTAATCTAGTGTAAGAACCATTAGATAAACCACCTTGTGATACTCCTGTATTGGTAGACATATCAAGTGCTCCACGCGTACTTTGATCTGCTGACCCAGCAAAAAACTCTTGATATCCAGACATTGTAACTTCTGAAAAAGATTTACTTATTAAAAAGTTTGAAAAAAATATAAATAAAAATAACTTTAAAAAAATTCGCATCATGTTCTCCTATATTATTGACCATGTAGTCTAAATATACATATATGTCTATTTTAATTAATTTTAAATAATAAAATTTATTTTTTATGTATAAATTTTAATCTATAGTTTAATTTTTAATCATTTATAATTGGTAATCCATATAGTTTGATATGGTAAAAATTTAAGTTTGTTATTCTTAGACTCTATTTTGGTATTACCTTTGCTTAAAATATCAAACCAATTTTCTGTATTTATTAAATTTAGTGAGGTTAAATCTAGATATGTTATCATATTAGATATATTACTAATTGCAAATATACTTTGCTGCTTATCATTGCTTTGCCTCCATAACCCGAAGAACCTTTTACCTAGATTTAAAGTATATTGTGTAGCATTAGGATGGAATGCTTTTTGTTTTTTCCTTATTTTTATTAATTCTAATAAATTATTAAAAACTTTATTTAAATCACTATTATTACTTTTAAGTTCTTTTTCTAAATTCATATAAGAATAAATATGACGATTAATTGACCTTTTTATATTTGTTTTTTTATATAAAAGATTATCATTTTTAGTACCAAACAATGAATGAATATATATAGCAGGAATACCCTCATAACTAAGCATAATAGAATGTGCACATATATATCTTTTAAATGCATATTTATCTTTACCTTTAATAGTTCCTGATAAAGCATTTACTAAAGATATATTAGCTTCATAAACAACAGATGTATTTTTGTACTTTCTGAATGTAAATTTAGACCCGAATTTTTTTAATGTATCTAAAAATAAATTAAGGTCTTTTTTATTCAAAATACCTTCAAGGGGTCTAATGCCTAGTCCGTCATGATTAGATATAAAATTGACATAACTTGCACCTATTCTAGAAGGAGGCATACTCATACTCCACCTCCTAAAAGCAGTACTATCTCCTTTAATAAGTGTATTAATTATTAGAGGTGCTAATGAAAAGTTATATATTAGATGAGCTTCATCTGAATTACCAAAATAAGAGAGATTCTCATGAAATGGTAAATTAGTTTCAGTAACTATTAAACTATTAGAATTTAATTTTGATAAAAATGCTCTTATGAGTCTAATAATTGCATGAGTTTGGTCTAAGTTTACACAACTACTACCAATTCTTTTCCATAAAAAAGCAACTGCATCCATCCGAAACACTATAGGTCCCTTTGCCAATATAAATTTAATAATTTTTAAAAACATTAAAAGAACCTTAGGGTTTCTATAATCAAAATCAACTTGGTCAGTACTAAAAGTACACCATACATACTTAAAGCCATTTTCTGTAGAAACCTTTTGTAATAGTTTATGAGACCTTGCCCTGACAACATTAGAAACATTAATATTTTTATCAAAATTTAAATAAAAATTTTTTCCTTCTCCTTTATTATTTAAAAAGTTTTTAAACCATTTACTTTTTTTTGAACCGTGATTTAAAACTACATCAACCATTATCTTGTAGTCAGCAGACATTTTTTTTATGTCATTCCAAGAACCATGTTTCTTATCTACCAAGAAAAAATCAATTACTGAAAATCCACCATCAGAACTAGAAGGAAAGAAAGGAAGAATATGAATAGTACTAAAGATATTTTTAATATATTTTTTTAAAAATTTATTTAATACGAAAAAAGAACTTTTATTATTTTCAATAATAGTATCAGCATAAGTAACCAAAATAATATCTTCTTGTGTTAAAAATTTATTTTTTTTAACTTTTCTATTAGTAGATAATTTTATTACTTCAAAAGTTAAATCATTTATTTCTTTAGGCGAAAGAATATAAGAGTAAATATTATTCAAATGTTCAAATATAATATTATGAAATACTTTATTATTCATTTTATACTTTATTATTTGTTGTCTTCTACAACAGATCTTCTTAACTTAGTCAAAAATCCGGGTGAAGCATACTCTACTCTTTGCCAGGAAGGAATGAATGGCTTTTCCATTGGTTGAGACAAGAAAGATTTACCAGCTTTTATAATATTTTCCGCAAAAATTTCTACAGTTTTTTCTTCTAAATTAATATCTAAGTTTAGTCCATTCATTTTTGCATCATTTTTGTATATATCTATATATTCTAAAGCACGTCTATAATAAGTTGCTTTTAATGTCCTAAAGCTTTCTTCATTAAAGGTATGTCCTTGTGTTGCCATTTTTCTTAAAAAAGCCTTGGTAATGTCAATTGTCATTCTAGATAAGCCTCTACTTTCATCATTTTCTGATAAATCTTGATGTTTATGATCGTATTGGTCTGCTAAATCTACCTGACAACAAAGTTTACTTGAATAGTTTCTTTGAAGCTCTGACAATATTCCAATCTCTAGTCCCCAATCACTAGGAATTCGTATTTCCCGAAGTAAATGCATCCTAAAGGCATACTCGCCTGCTAATGGGTATTTAAAAGAATCAATAAATTCAAGATACTCATTTTTCCCAAACAACATAATTAAAGATTTCACTAAAGGAGTTACTAATAGCCTTGTAACCCTACCGTTTAATTTATTATCTGCATATCTAGGATAATATCCCTTAGAAAAACTATATCCCATGCTTCTATTTACCAATGGATAAAATAATTTTATTAATATATTTTCATCATATGTTTTAATATCACAATCATGAAGAGCAACTGCCTCTGCAGTGTTTCTAGATAATGCATACCCTATACAATACCAAACATTTTTTCCTTTTCCATCCTCTACATCTGCAATACCTTCTTTGTGCAAAACTTTTTGCAAGGAGTTGAGTTTAGGACCGTCATTCCACAATATACTATGCTGAACATTTAATTTAGAAAAATACTCTCTGGCATATAAAAATTGTTTGTGGTTTGCCTTATCTAAACCTATTATTACATGGTTTAAAAAGTTAGTTTTATTTATGCTCTGAATTATATTTTTTAAAGCATCAGCTTCAAGTTCTGAAAACAAACAAGGTAGGATAAGTTCCATGGGTTGTTCTTGAGAAATAATATCTAACTCACTTGCCAACGCTTTATTATTAGCGTTATTAAAGTTATGCAACGTAGATACTATTCCATTTTGATAAAAATCAGATATTTTGTCTCTCCATCTCTTTATTTATTTTAGTTAATAATTCCACCCAGCCCTCTGGAGCAGAACTCTTACTAATAAAAACATTATGGTTTTTAATTAGACTTATTTTACTTTTTTCTTTCCTAATTACTATTCCAGAGTAATCAGTATAATTCAATATTTCAACATCATTTTGACTATCACCTATGGAAATAGTAATACAATTATCTATACTAAATTTTTTTAAATACATTTTTTTAAAATAAATTAATGCGTCCAATTTGGTGTGTGCACCAGAAACATTTATCATTTTACCACCATAGGTTGCTTGCAAATTTAACTTTTTCAAGTATTTCCTAAATAAGGCTAGTAAGCTATTACTTCCGTTCCAGATTATAGATACAGAAAAATTTCGGTTATTAAAGTCTATTAGTTCGCTTTTTTTTAATTTAGTAATTTTAGCTTGTTTATCTGGTGATAAATCTTTAATGATGGTTATATTTCTTAAAAATCTTATAGGCAATACTTTCAACTTCCTTAAGATTTCACTAGATTTTATAGCCTTTTTATTAATAACTTTTTTAAAAGTTAAATCTTTATTATTTTTTGACCTAGGAATATAAAAACTTGAACCATTTTCTGAACTTAAAGGAAACTTAATATTATTTTTATTATATAGTTTTTTTACCTCATTATAAGTCTTACTTGTCAAAGCTACTATAATGTAATTTTTTGAAATTAGTTCTCTTATAAAATTATTTAATACTGTAGGGTGATATTTATTTTCTTTCAGCAAACTTTCGTCAAGGTCTGTAAATATAATTTTTAAATCTTTAAGAATATTTTTTCTCTTTAATATTTTTTATTTTTTACAATACTTTATTATTACTTTTTATTTATAAAAATTCACTAAAAATTCATTTTTTAAATAGCATTTAAACTAACCTTATTCAAATAATAGTTTTTTTATAAATTAAAATTTATCTTATTATTGAGTATTTTAGTTTAAAATATATAATTTTTTTTGTGAGACTTTTTTTACTAATTATATATTTTATTTGCAACAATCTAATTTCAGAGGAATTAGTTTTTACATGTGAAAATTATTACTCCTATAAATTAGTAAATTTAGAAAATGGTCAGAAATCTTATTTCAAGTATAAAAAAGATAATTGGTCGGAAATAAAAAGCTTTAATATTTCAGGTAAAAACTTAGAACTCTTTATTCCAAATATGGAATATTTAGCTTGTGCTGATAAAAGTCTTACTGTTTGCAAATATAGTATTCGCATTAATGATTTTAAAGGAAAAAGACCAACAGTAACTGAAGTTGTATTAAATGATTGCTATATTGGAACTATGGGATGCAATGAATATAAAAAAGGATTAGAACTTAACCAAAGCTTCTGCAAATTGAATTAATTAATGATGAAAAAAAATACCCGCACTTAAAAAGTACGGGTATTAATTATTTGAAAACTGCTAAAAATTAGTCAGCAGAAATTTTCATAATGTTACCTGAGTCAGTAGTAGCATAAAGAGCATTATCGTATCCCATTTCTAGGCCACGGAATCTGTCTTGTACTCCTACTGGCATGTGAATAACACTGTTTATTGATTGTCCATCATCAGAGATATCATACATATCAATACGTAGTCCTGATGGTGTACCACCAAAACCTATTCCCATGATACCTGCAACCATTCTACCTTCATAGATACCCCAATTCTTGCCTTTTAGGAAAGCAGCTGAACCAGTACCTTGAGAGTAACCGTTGTTATTCCATGCTGGTGGCATTAAATCTTTAAAACGTGTGTCACTCATTGGTGTATAAGCAGCACGTACTGCTGGAGTCATACCTTCTTTTTGATTTGGCTCATAACCACAGTACTTATCTGGACAAGCACTTCTTCCGCCTCTTTTTTCAGCTGGATCCCATCCACCATTACCACCATTAATTAGAGCAGTAATTTCATCATTGTGCCATGGTCCGTGCTCAGCAGTAAAAGCTCTTCCATCACTTGGACGGAATGCTATACCTTGAACGTTTCTGTGTCCATATGTATAAACTCTCTTGTCTCCTTTAAACTTATTTCCTGGGTGTGCATTTCCGTCTCCGTCAATTCTTAACACTTTACCAGCAATTAAGTCTGGACTTTGTGGACCGATACCCATGTGTCTGTCACCAGTACCTACCCATAGATAACCATCAGAGTCCATTGCCATTCTTCCACCATTGTGAGCTCCTGGTCCACCGAAAGGCTGATCAGACTTAAATGGTTTAAATTGAATGTCTTTTACAATGTCAACTCTGTTTGAAATACTCTTCATATCTTTAGCAACAGTCCATTTCATAACTATGTTACCAAAACAAGAAGCGTAGTTGTCTTTCTTACATCCATCACCCATGTACTTGCTTGAAGCAGAGTATAAGTAAAGAGTTCTGTTTTTGTCAAAATTGTTATCTAAAACAACTCCTAACATACCTTCTTGTCCACCATAAGTGAATAAGTCATCATTAGTCTGGTCATAACCACCACCATTGCCTTTAATTCCTAAAAGCTTATGAGTCTTACCACCTACATTCACTGAAAGACCTTGTGACTTCTCAGTGAAGAACATAGCTTTCATGTCTTTTGTAAAAGCTAAGTCCCAAGGATTTTCCAAACCGGACATGATTACCATTGAACCGATTGAAGGAACGCCCTTATGATTGCCCTTTAAGGCAAAACTGTTTACTCCTATTAACATCATTAATGATGTAATAACAGCAGCTAACAATTTTAGTTTACTTATTATATTCATAATAACTCCCTATTTGTTATTGTTTATATTTGGTTGATATTTCGCATCTTTAAGATACGCCGCTAAATTAGCAATTTCTTCATCAGTTAAAGGCATAGCCATCATAATCATGAGACTTGAATTAGGACCTACTTCTATTTCATCCCTGTATGTTTCTAACATTGCAGTAATATATGAAACTTCCTTACCAGAAATTTTAGGATAGCTAGCTGCTCCTTTTCCTGCAGGTCCATGACAATTGATACAAGACTCTCCATATCTTTTCTCACCAGCTACAGGGTCTCCTCCCATAGAATGATTGGATAATCCTATTACAGAAAAGAAAAGAATGGCTGTAATCATATGTCTCATGAAGTTCTCCTCCCAATAAAAAAACTACATAATCTAAGGATAGCTCTTTTTTTTTTAATTTCAATTAACTTTTAATTATTATTATACATTTTATTAAGTTTTTATAAAAACTATTAAAATTCATAAATATTTATGATTTTATATGCAAAAAATATTAGTTTTTTAGTTAAATTTAAGCTTTCTTAGTGTAAATTCATGATAAAAAGTCAAACTTTTTTTTATTCCATATTAATTAAACTTTATAAATCTAAAAGATTCGTTAGAGAATTGTCTGATTTTAAATATTTTTATTAGAATTTTGTCAATTATAAAGCTTAATTCTAATAAATAATTTCAAAGTACTCTAACGGCAATATAAATCTACTTTAATTTTAAAAGTAAATTTATACTGCTATTAAAATTTGAAATATTTATTTAAAACTTTATTAATGCTTTATTAGCAAGAATTTTTTCTCTGTTAGCTATGGCATTCTTTCTTCTTTGTTTTATAAGACCTTTGTTTTGCATAAGTGCATCAGCATTTTTTTCTGATTTATTCATTAGATCATTCATTCTCTTTCTATTATTTTTAACATTTTTTTCTAACGAAGCCATAGCACTTCTATTAGCTTTGATTATTTTTGCATTACTTGCAGGTTTTGCTTTTTGAGGTTTTAGGCCTCCTTTTATTAGAGCTTTGTTTGTAGCTATTTGTTGAGCATTAAAGTCAACTATAGATTGATTAGCATCCATAATTTTTCTATTAATATCAATCAGCTTTGCATTTACAGCTGCCATTTCTTCGCTTACTTTAAGAAGTGCTGTATTTAATTCAGACCTATGTTTTAAAAAATCTAGTGATGCTTTATTTAACTGAGCATTGATATAGTTTTCTTCTACTTCGGTCTTTGCTTTATAATTTGATAAAATTGCATTTCTATTATCAAACACTTCATCTGTATTGCTATTTGCTAATTGCCTGTTGCCCAAGAATGCTGCAGAATAATTACTTAAAATCATCATTCTATTTTCTTCAATTATTGCTCTTGATAAATATGCATTAGCTTTGTTGGTCATTACTTCTGCATCTAGCTTAAAAATTCTTTTTTTATTTTCTTTGATAGCTCTTGCGTTTATTTTTGACTTACTCATATGTACCTCCCTAAAATACTTTATTAAATAAAATCAACAATAATAATCAGTTGAGTATATAGGGTTATCAAAATTCCACAACAAATAGTTTTTTAATCTTGAACTGTAAATAAATGATATTAAGAAACTATATAAGTTAAATCTTTATGTTTTAGTAACAAATTATTTTTGTATCTGGCAAAGTACATGCTTTATGAAAGTCATTCATTCCTCCAAAAACAATATTATCTAAGCAGTTTTCTTCGTAAATTTTTCTTGCATCTGCACAGGGTTTACAAATTAGAATTTTAATGTTCTCATCATTAATTACTTCTTCAAATCTTTGAGGAGGCCCAAAAGGAATTATATCTTTTGCTACTCCTTTAGACGCTAAATGAACAGCATCATGAAATAGCATTATTGTAACCTTGTCTTTAACTTGAAGAGCAGAGGCAGAAAATATAAAAGGCAACATAGCCCTGGTGGGATCAGTCGGCCCCCAAGTAGTAGAAATAGCAAAATGCAAAGCACCCTCCTTAGTATATTTAAAAAATAATTATTATATTAAAAAAAATAAATACTTATAAGTCATATTATAATAAAAAACACTTTACAATTAAAATGCAATAGATATATTGAGAATCATTCTCAATGAGAATGATTATTATTAACATCTAACAAAAGGATTTTTTATGATAAAAAAAATAATTTATTTACTTCTATTATTACCTTTTACAATAAAGGTAATAGCCGATGATCATGCATTAAAAATGAAGCCAGTTATTAATTTGTCTATGGCTAAAGTGATGGCTGATGCTTGCGAAGCTGATCAAAAGAATAGTGGTTATAGCCCGATAAACATTGCGATAGTAGATGCAGGTGGTGATTTAGTATTATTTAGAAGACAAAACGATGCTTTTCTATTAAGTATCGATATTGCAACTAAAAAAGCTATTTCATCAGCAGGTATACCATTTCCGACTAGATTGGTAGAAGAGTTGGTATATGGAAAAGATGGAAAACCTGGAATTATTCCTGGTCTGGCGCATTCTAAAGATATAGTAGCTTTTGCTGGTGGATTGCCTATCAGAACAAAAGACGGTATTCTTTTAGGTGCAATAGGAGTAAGTGGAGCCACAGCAGACGAAGATGAGCAATGTGCTGCAGCAGCAATTAAAGCAGTAGAAGGAGTGCTTTAAATATTATGGGGTATTTTGTTATAATTGTATTTACTACTTTTTTAGGTTCGCCTCCAGAATTTTTACCAGTAGCATTTAAAAATAATACTGATTGCTTAAATTATCTAGTCAAGGAAGTTGTAAAACAATATGATTATATGGAAGTTAAAAAAAACAATAAACATATATATCTGTCAAATACTACAAACAATAAGTTTATTGTTTGTGAAAAACTAGAATACCCCATAATTAAGACCAAGTTTAAGCCTAAAAATTAATAATAATATTTAATAATGAAGATTTATTTGATTTATTTCTTATCTATTTATGGCATTCCTCCATCAGTAATGACCGAATATGATGGAAAAGATAAAAAAAACTATGTTTATTTTACATTAAAGGAAGATTGTGAAAATTATTTAGTAAAGGTTGGAGTTAAAAAGTATAAAACAATGCAGGTAAGCTCAAATGGTGGTGGTAAATTTTTAAAAAATTCTAAAAAAACACAATTTTTAATTTGTAAGGAGTTCGATAAAGAGAAACTTTATAACTGGGAATAAATAATAATAGTAAGTGGAGTTATTGATATTAGTCTAAATAAATATTATTTCCAATGATAAAAAAATTATATTAGACCAGCTTGCTAAATTGTACTTTCTGTATCAGGAATTAAATCAAATGAAATAATAATTCTATCTGTATTTGTTGTGAAAGGTATAGTCTTGTGATGGAGCGACGAAGGAAAAAAAACTATATCTCCTACTTCTGGCTGAAATTTTAAGCTTGGAGAATTCAAGTCATAATAATGTTTACCATTTAAACTAAATTCAATCGCACCTTCATCTTTTCCTTTAGATGGGACAACTTTTAGATAAATTACGCCACTTAACCATCCTGCAGGATGAATATGTGTGCTCTGATGTCCATTATGTTTTAAAATAACATTCCAACCAAAAATATTATTTATGGAAGGAAACTTTTGTATGTAAGAACACGGCTCATTCTTAAATTTCATATAGTATTTCTGCAGCTCAGAAATAATAATTGACTTAAGTTGAGATATTTTTCCAGATGGATTTTTAAATAAATTCAAACCCTCAAGTGTTTGAAAACCACTAATAGTAGATTTTCCAAAAGGCTCCCAAATAGTTTCTATCTTATCTAACTCTTCAATTATCCCTTCTACATACTTAACAAGATCATTCACATGAGATGAAAGATTAGCGACGTGTATAAAGTCTAAAGGATTAGGACAAAAATTATATGCTGTGGTTTTTTTTTCTTTTTTAGATATAAACGCTGCGAAAGCTGCTATACTTATATCCTCTGGGGTAACTTTAGATAGAGCCTCGATTCTTTTATAAATTTCACCTATACGGCCTAATTTATAGAGAGCTATTAAAGAAAGTACTTTGGCTTCTTTTGAAGCACATGCATCAGCATCACGCAAAGCTAATTCATACTTTGCTTTATCAAAAAATAACTGACTTCTATTATACAAAGCTTTTGCATAATTTGGGTTTAGTTCTATGGCTTTTGTATAGCTAGCTTCTGCCTCTTTCAATCTGCCCATTTTATTTAGTGTTACTCCAAGGTTGCTGTAAGATTCAATATAATCTGGTTTCAAAGCTATAGCTTTTGAATAGTTTTTCTCAGCCTCTTCCAATTTTCCTAATTCTTGTTGTGTGGCGCCTAAGTTGCTGTATGCTTTCACATAGTCAGGTTTCAAATTTATAGCTCTTGTATAGCTTGCTTCAGCTTCTTTTAATCTTCCCATTTCTTTTTGTAAATTACCTAAATTATTATAGGCTTGAGCATAATTTGGTTGAAACTTCACAGCAGTTTTGAAATTTTTTTCAGCTTCCTCTAGTCTTCTCAATATCTTTGAAGTAATACCTAAATTAAAGTATGCCTGTGAAAAGTCAGGTTTTAGTGATATGGCTTTTTTAAGATTACTTTCAGATTCTTTAAATTTACCTAATTTTTGAAAAATAAGTCCTAAATTATTAAGTACTTCATGGTCCTCAGGATTTAATTTTAGAGCCTCTTTATTTGCTTTTAATGCCTCAGCATTTTTATTTTTTTTGATAAAAATTGCTGCTAAAACCTTCCAGCTTAATTGATGTTTAGGAAAATCCTTTGTTATAGATAAAGCTTTACTTTCGGCTTTGTCATACTGCGCTATTTCATAATGATGAATTAGATCATTTATAATATATGATGATGGATTAATATTATCCATTTTTTCGTACCATAGTAATACTACCTTGCCTACTTTTATGAGGTTCAACAATATCAAAAATATGAGAATTTCCTGAAATATTTTCAAGGATTATATCATGTAACTCATTGGGGCTTCCGCTGCTGTAAGTATAGTGAAAAAAAATATAGTTTGAACAAATATTCCAGTATTCATCTATGAATTTTTTGTATTCAATTGCACCTCCACAATCAAACCATACGAAATCAAAAGCACCATATTTTTTACCTAATAAATTTGCCTTGCCTTCAAAACTTCCTTCTAAAAAATCAGTATATTTTGATAAAATAATTTCTTTCATCCCCGGCTTATTTTTTAATTCACCTAGAGCCATATTGTCTATGATAACTAATTTTGGATCATAAATATAATTTTTAAAATAAGAGGGTTCCAAGTTTCCATCATCGTATACTCTCTGATTGTTTATAAGTGCTTCTAGTAAAAATGGGGTAGTGTACCCTGCTCCAATTTCTAAGATATTTTTTGGACGAAGCATTTGAGCCATAGAACGCAAAAAACCAGCAACATTTTCAGTTCCCATGCCTGCTCTGTAAAGTAGTGGATGCTCTATAGGTTTAGGTTTCTCATATGCTAATTTATCTGAAAAATTTCTAGATTTATTTGTTATAAAATTTGACGATTTTAAAAACTTAGTATATCTATCACTTTCTTTTGCCTCATTCATTCTACCCAACTTTCTCAGAGTTATGGATAAGTTTCTATGAGCTAAAGTAAATCCTGTGGAGACTGCTATAGCTTTTCTATAGCTTGCCTCAGCTTGTTTTAATCTTCCTGCTTCTTTTTGCAAATTACCTAAATGATTATAAACTTCAGCATAATTTGGTTGTAACTTTAGAGCATATTTATAATTTTTTTCAGCCTCCTCTATTCTTCCCAATGCCTTCAAGGTAATAGCTAAATTAAAATATGCCTGAGCAAAATTAGGTTTTAGCAATATTGCTTTTTTAAGATTTTTTTCAGACTCTTTCAATTTACCTAATTTTTGAAGAATGAGACCCAAATTATTACATACTTCTTCATCTTTTGGGTTTAATCTAAGAGCTTTTTTATTTGCTTTTAATGCATCATGATTTTTATTTTTTTTAATTAAAATAGCTGCTAAAACCTTCCAACTAAATTGATGTTTGGGAAACTCTTTTGTAATAGATAAAGCTTTGATTTCAGCTATATCATATTGTGCTAACTCATAATAATTTATTAAATCTGATATTGCATGAGATGATGGGTTAGTATTATTTGTGTCGTGATTTGAAATTGAATTCATTGGCATAAATGCAAAAATTAAGATGTCAAATTTTATATCTTTTTATTTTGCAAAATAAATGCCAGTTATTGATGGCAAACAATTAAAATAACAACTAAAAATTTCTAATAATAAGCATCAAATCTAATTAAAAATACTTCTATTTTAATTATTTTAAAAAACTAATAAAAAATTAATTTCCAGGCTTTTTATAACTGCTCATTACTTCTTTATACATTGCTGAAACTTTTGTTATATCTGAGCTTTCATATAATGGGATTACTTTATAATCTGCTAATGTATCTGCCATCATTGCAGTTACTATTCCTGCACTTAAGTTTGCATATTCTGGAACTTCTGTAATCGCCATTACATGGTAGTGCTGCCCTACCATTCCATAAAAAGCTAATAATTTTCCTCCTAATGCTTCACTTAAACTTCTCATTGCATCAGCTCTATCTACGCCTTCTTCCATCATTCCTTTTATTGCTTCTTTTGTGTATTTAATTTTTATACAGTAAATTGCCATAAGTTTTCCTTTCTATATATCTATATTTTAATATAAAATAAACTAAAATATAAGAGATAATTCGATAAAAATTATTGTTTGCCTTGAAACCATTCTGGAAATGGATCTTTGAATTTTAAAGAATTTTCTAAGTTTATAGAATAGTCTTTAATAAGAAATTCATCGAGCTTGTCTTTGATAAAATTTATATCCATTTGATTTTTTAATCCAATAAATACTATTTCTTGTCTCCTATCTCCATAATTTGTTGTCCATATTTTATTAATATTTTCATTAAAACTTTTATCTTTTGGCCATTGATCATCTTTCACTGCAGCCCACCATCTGCCTATTCCTTGATGTCTAGCAAAAGCACCTGCCTGAGATACTTCACCTACATAATCTGGTCTAGATGATATCCAAAAAAACCTTTTGCGCGAACAACACCTGGCCATTCCTGATTAAAAAATTCATAAATTTTCTCTGGATTAAATGGTTCTCTAGCCCGATAAACAAAACTAGTAATTCCATACTCTTCCGTTTCTGGAATATGTTCATCAGGATTATAAAGTTCTTGTGCCCAAAGTGGATGATTTTATGCTTCTTTTAAATCATATAGTTTGGTGTCTATAACCTCTGTCAAGGCTACCTTAGAATTTGATGTTTCTATAATTTTTGCCTTAGCATTTAAGCCACGAATAACTGCTCTTACTATTTCTAATTCTTTTTTTGAAACTAAATCTACTTTATTTAATAAGATATCATTTGCAAACTCTATTTGCTCAACTAATAAATCAACCAAAGTTCTTTCATCACCTTCCCCAACAACTTCGCCCTTTTCTTTTAAAAAATCTGTGGAACTATAATTTTTAATTAAATTACCTGCATCTACTACTGTGACCATGGTATCAAGACGAGATACATCAGATACACTTTTATCATTCTCATCTCGAAAGTCAAAGGTCGCAGCTACTGGCAAAGGTTCTGAGATACCAGTACTTTCAATTACCAAATAATCAAATCTTTTTTCTTCAGATAATTGCCTTACTTGCTCTAATAAATCTTCACGTAATGTGCAGCAGATGCACCCATTACTCATTTCTACAAGTTTTTCTTCGGTACGAGATAAATCTGCTCCACCCTTTTCTACTAATGCTGAATCTATATTAACCTCACTCATATCATTTACAATAACCGCAACTTTTTTACCCTCACGATTATTTAATATATGATTAAGCAAAGTTGTCTTTCCTGCACCTAAAAAGCCAGATAGGACAGTAACCGGTAGCTTATTTTCAATCATATTTTTTAAAGTGTGATCACCTGGTCAGGAGGATTTGAGCCTAATGCCTGGTACAATTGCGGAAAGCATCCTGCTTGCACACCTTCTACTAAACCCTTAGCTTTTACATCTCCCGATCCACATTGTTCAAAAGTTCCTTCTGCTAAATTTCTTCTGACAGCACATTGATCGCACACCATTAATAACATACTTTTTTCTTTTGCAATTTTTGCTAAACGTTCTCCTACAGGGTCATTCTGTCTTAAACAATAAATATTATCGTCAAAGAAAAACATACCTAAAACGTTAACAAGATGAGTATTTGTTTCCAATTGGGGAAGTATCATTGTAGCAAGCTGAAAAGTGCTTGCCATATTATTTCTAAAAATATATGCAACTTTCATTTTTAACCCTTCATTTAAAATTATTATAAATACCATAATGCAATAATATTGCACAAATGCAAATAATAATTCCTTTAAATTTAATTTTACTAATATTTAGATTTTTATAAAAAGGTCTGTATGTGAAATTATATTTATTAGTGTATTTTTACTACGCTATAAAATAAATTATTGATATTTAAAAAACCGGTACTTTCTAAAAAGTACCAGTTTTATAATTTAAAGATTTACTGTGACAGCTTTTGTCTCAAGGTAATTATCCATACATTCAAAACCCATCTCTCTTCCATTTCCAGATTGCTTGTATCCTCCAAATGGTAAAGCTGAGTCAAAAACATTGTGACAGTTTATCCAAACTGTTCCAGACCTTATTTTTGCTGCCATCTTATGAGCTGTGCTAATGTTTTTAGACCAAACACTTGCTGC
>PCCU01000054.1 GCA_002732015.1 Candidatus Pelagibacterales bacterium | reverse complement strand
TTATTTCAATAAAATTAATAGCAACCCATACAAGTTTAGATGTTTTGGGTTCCCCAAACTTCTGTTCTAAAGAATTTCTCAAAGTCCCAAAATGATCCGGAGTACTTATAATTCTAAAAGTAGTTTCTTCTTCAAGTATATCAGTTGCTTGGTTTTCAATTGCAAACATTATAATTTCATCTTTATTGACTAAATTTATGTCAAATGAAATTTCTCCAACTTGTTTGAAATTAAAAGCAACAGAACCTGTTGCTCCTAGATTTCCTCCATTTTTGGTTAGTATTGACCTTACTTCCGAAGCTGTTCTATTTTTATTATCAGTTAGTGCTTCAATAATAATTGAAATACCGTTATTACCAAACCCTTCATATCTTATTTCATTGTAATTATCAGAATAATCATTTGAGCTAGCTTTTAATATTGCTTTTTTTATCCTGTCATTAGGCATATTTTCATTTCTTGCGTTTAGAATAGCGCTTCTTAATCTAGGATTTTGTTTAGGATCTTGTAAGCCACTTTTGGCTGCAACAGTAATTTCTCTGGCTAGCTTTGCAAACAATTTGGCTCTTTTGGCATCTTGAGCACCTTTCCTATACATTATATTTTTAAATTGAGAGTGACCAGCCATATTTATTTTACTACAAAAGATTTTTCAGAAGGTATCTTATTTTTAAGGATTTTTCCAATAATTATTTGGTCCGTAAAAATTGATAAACCATTATCTTTGTTGACTTTTATGATTGCTCCACATAGTGCAATATTCTCATTGGAGGACTTAATTCTTTGAAAATTATTATTTTTTTCGAACTTTTTTATCCAGCTATTTTTATCACCTCCAATTACAGAGTCATAGTCTCCACACATACCTGTATCAGTTTGAAATGCTGTACCATTGGGTAGAACTCTTAAATCAGATGTGGGCACATGCGTATGAGTTCCTAATACTGCTGTTACTTTCCCATCTAACATATTTGCAAAGGCTTGCTTTTCAGAAGCTGCTTCCCCATGTAAATCAATAAAAATAGCATCACAATTATTTTTAAGTTGAAAATTTTCAAGTAGATTTTTTATCTGTACAAAAGCGTTTCTAGACTTTTGCATAAAAAGATTACATAAAATATTTATTACAATAACTCTATTTCCGTCTTTATCAATAAAAGAACCATACCCATTTCCTGGAAAATTATTAGAGTAATTTAAAGGTCTTAAAAGACTTTTTTTTTTTGCTATATATGGAATTATGGATTCTTGATCCCATATATGATTTCCTGAGCTAATGACATTTATTCCTATTTCAAAAAGTTTTTCACACAATACAGGAGTAGCACCATAGCCGTTAGCAAGATTTTCTCCATTAACTATTACAAAACTAATATTATATTTTTTAAGAATAGGAGGAAGATTCTTTTGTAAAAAAGGGACAATATTTTCTCCTACTAAATCACCTAAAAAAAGTATATTCATTTAGTATTAAAATTTATTTTTTTTGTAAAACTATCAGTCACTATTGCATTAAGTTTTAAGTCAAGATTAGTAAAAGGTAAAGCATTAAAAATTTGTCTGGCATAAATAAACCCTATGTAAACTTTTGTTTTATTTTGATTGTAATACCTATCATAATAGCCTGTTCCATAACCTACCCTGTTTCCACTTAAATCTGCGGCCAAAGCAGGAGTAATTATAATATTAGGTGACAAAGTAACAGAGCTTTTACTGGGTGAATAAAATTTATATTTAGAAAAATATAATTTTTGTTTAGTATTCCAGGATTTAAATAGCATTTTTTCTTTAATTATAACTGGTAGAGCTATTTTAATATTTTTTAATGATAATAATGAAATCAAAGGTCTAGTATCTAGTTCATTATTTATTGGCCAATAACATCCTATTACGTCTTTTGAGGTTGTTTTTACAAAACTAATTAGATTTTTTGCTGCATTAAATGATGCATCATATACATAAGTTGAAGATTGCTTTCTAATTAAATAGCTCTTTTTTCTGACTTCTTTTTTAAAAAAAAGATTTTTATTTTTTTCTTTCAGCATTTATTGAGTTAACTACTGATTCTATTTTTTCTGAAGTTTTTTTTAATATTTCTTCCATTTTATCCTGATTATCATCAGACTTATCTAAAAGAACTAATGCTGCAAGTAAAATCATACGCGCTTCTCCAAGTTGTCCTATCTTACTAACTAAAGATTTAACCTCATTATTAATTTGTGATGATAGAGATTTAATTCTATCTTCCTCACCATCTTTGCAAGAAATTCTGTAAGTTCTGCTATTTATAATAATATCTACATCAGCCACTTTTATTGCTCTTTTTTGTGCTATCAACAATTAGTTTTTTTACCTCACCAATGGTTTGATCAATCAACTCTATACTCTCTATTTTAATACTTTTATTTTTTTTTATTTCTTCTTCTAACTTATTTATAGTATTAATATTTTCTTTAGCATTTTGAACAAAATCCTTATTTTTCATTAAAGTATCTAAAGAGTCATCAATTTTTTTTAAGTACTTACTAATATTTCTCATAATAAAGTTTTGATTAATTTTTATAAATCAAATATTAAATATAATTGTTTAAGTAACAAAAATAAATAATTATTCTTGTTACTTTTTAACAAAGAAACTATAAAATATATATTATCAAAAAATTATGAAATTATCTGAAGAAGACAAAAAAAAATATCAATTGATGGCTAATGCAGTAAGGTTTTTATCTGCAGATGCCGTAGAAAATGCAAAGTCTGGTCATCCAGGAATGCCAATGGGTATGGCCGAGGTAGCAACTGTCCTATTTTCAAGACATTTAAAGTTTTACTCAAAAGAACCAAATTGGGCTAATAGAGACAGGTTCATTCTTTCTGCCGGACATGGCTCAATGCTAATTTATTCTATTTTATACCTTCTAGGGTATGAAGGAATAACTTTAAATGATTTAAAAAACTTTAGAAAAATTGGTTTTCCAACTGCAGGACACCCTGAGTTTAATGAGATACCTGGAATAGAGACTACTACTGGACCTTTAGGACAAGGCTTAGGAAACGCATTAGGCATGGCAATTTCAGAAAAAATAGTTAGAAATAGATTAGGAAATTCTTATTTTAATCACCACACTTTTGTATTAGCTGGGGATGGATGTTTGATGGAAGGAATAAGTCATGAAGTAGCTTCTTTAGCAGGACATTTGTCTTTATCAAATTTAATTGTATTATATGACGACAATGAAATATCCATTGATGGACCTACTTCATTAACAATGTCAGATAAAACATTGGATAGATTTTTATCATATGGCTGGCATGTTGAAAGTGTGGATGGATACGACTTAAGTGCAATTAACTCAGCATTAGAAACTGCTAAAAAAGAGATGAGACCTTCTCTGATAAGTTTTAAAACTTTAATTGGATATGGTTCACCAAATAAACAAGGTACTGCAGGAAGTCATGGATCTCCATTGGGAGAAGAAGAAATTAAATTAGCAAAAGCTTCTATGAATTGGAACTATGAACCTTTTTATGTTCCAGAAAGTATAATAAACTTGTGGAGAAAAGTAGGATTTAAAAGCAAAGAAATTTATGAAAGTTGGATAAATACTAAAGAAACTGAAGTTAACAGTTTACTTATAAAAAAAAATGACTTTAAAGATAAAGTAATTTTGGGAAGAAAAGAAAGTATTGAGTATTTTTTAAAAAATTCCAAAGACCTTGCTACCAGAAAATCTAGTGAGATTGTTTTATCTCACCTTATGAATAAAAAAATAAATTTATTAGGTGGATCTGCGGACCTTACAGGTTCAAATAATACCTATGTAAAGGAAATGGAAATTATAAATAAACAAAACTTCAAAGGAAATTATTTACATTGGGGAGTAAGAGAACATGGTATGGCCGCAGCAATGAATGGAATTTCTTTGCATGGTTTTTTTGTTCCTTACGGAGGAACTTTTTTAGTTTTTAGTGATTACTGTAGGCCAGCTATAAGATTATCAGCACTTATGAAACAAAAGGTTATATATATATTTACACATGATTCCATTGGCTTAGGTGAAGATGGCCCTACTCATCAACCAATAGAACACCTAGCCGCTCTAAGGGCTATTCCTAATTTAAATATCTTTAGACCAAGTGATGCAATAGAAACTTCTGAATGTTGGGAATTAGCCTTGCTAAGTGAAAATAAACCTTCAGTAATAGCTCTTTCTAGACAAAACCTTCCATTATTAAGAAGTTCTAGTAACAGTAAAGAAAAAAACCTTAGCGCATATGGAGCATATGTCCTTAATACAGCAGAGCATTTTGATATTACAATTATTGCTTCTGGTTCAGAGGTAAGTTTAGCTATGAAAGCAAGTGAGGAATTAATTGATGAAAAAATTCAAGTAAGAGTAGTGTCTATGCCCAGTATGGAATTATTCAGTCAGCAAAAAAATATATATAAGTCAGAAATTTTAGATAAAACCCAAAATATTTTTATAGAGGCTGGATCTTCGCAGTCATGGAATAGATGGATGAAAAAAGATGATATTTTTATAGGCTTAGACAAATTTGGTGTATCTGGCCCCGGAAAAGATGTATTTTTACATTTCAAGATTTCTGTAGAAAGGGTTAAAGAAGAAATAATGAAAATTATAAACAAATAATTATTAAGTAGGAGTTAAAGATGATTAGAGTGGGCATTAATGGATTTGGTAGGATAGGAAGGCTTGTTTTAAGATCTTCATTAGAAAAACTTGATAGAAATATTAAAGTAGTAGCAATAAATGATATAGGAAATATTAATCAAAATGCTCATTTATTTAAATATGACACAGTGCATGGAAAAATAAATGAGAAAGTCGAAGTTAAAGATAATATAATGATTATTGATGGTGACAAAGTTACTTTTTTTGCTAACAAATCTCCAGAACAGATACCATGGGACGAATGCGGTGTTGATGTTGTTTTAGAGTGTACTGGCCTCTTTACTGATGCTGAAAAGTCAAAAGGGCACCTTAAAAAAAATGTTAAGAAGGTATTGATATCTGCACCTTCAAATAATGCTGATATTACAGTAGTTTACGGAGTAAATGATAAAATATTAGATAATAGTCACCAAATAATTTCTAATGCTTCTTGTACTACTAATTGTTTGGCTCCGATTGCACAGATTATTAACCAAAGCTTTGGAATAGATGCAGGGTTTATGACTACAGTTCATTCATTTACATCAGACCAAAAAATTCTTGATTCAATTCATTCAGATTTGAGAAGAGCTAGAACAGCAAGTAGCTCTATGATCCCCACTTCTACCGGAGCAGCTAAAGCTGTTGGCTTAGTTCTTCCGGAGCTAAAAGGTAAGCTTGATGGAACAGCTATCAGAATACCAACTCCTAATGTATCTATGATAGATTTTACTTTTCAATCTAAAAGTAATTTGTCGGTTGAAAATATTAATGAAGTTATACTAAAAAATTCATTAGAATCATTTAAAGGAATAATTGATTATAACACTGAACCTTTAGTTTCTATTGATTTTAATCATAATCCTGCAAGTTCTATTTTTGACTCAACCCAAACACAGGTGGTAGGAGGTAATTTTGGTAGAGTATTGTCTTGGTATGATAATGAGTGGGGCTTTTCTAATAGGATGATAGATGTTTGCTGTAAATTAGGAAGTTTTTTATGAAATTAAAAACACTAGATAATCTAAATCTTGCAGGAAAAAAAATACTACTTAGATGTGATTTAAATGTCCCCTTTGATTTAGAAGGAAAGGTATCTGATAGTACAAAGATTGAAAGACATAAAATTACTATTGATGAATTAATTCATAAAGGATCTAAAGTGATTATAATTTCACATTTAGGAAGACCAAAAGGTAAATACAAGGAAAACTTGTCTCTAGGTAAAGTTTTAAATGTTTTTGCAGAGAAAATTAAAGTACCTCAAGTTACTGTTATGCCTTTTTGCAAGCCAGAAATATTAAAAAAAGTAGTTGATGATTTAAATAATGGTACAATAACATTTATGGAAAATATTAGGTTTCATCCTGAAGAAGAAAGTAACGATGAAAATTTTTCTAAAAAACTTGCAGAGTGTGGAGATTATTTTGTTAATGACGCTTTTTCGGTGTCTCATAGAAAACATGTTTCTACATATGGTTTATCAAAACATTTACCAACTTTTGCTGGAAGATATTTAGAATTAGAAATCAGAATGCTTGATAAAATATTTAATAACTTAAATAAACCAGTAATGGCAATAGTAGGTGGGTCAAAAATTTCAACAAAAATAATACTGCTTAATAACCTATTAAAGAAAGTTGATATACTTGTTGTGGGCGGAGCTATGGCAAATACTTTTTTGGCAGCCAAAGGATATAATACTGGTAAATCGCTTATAGAAAAAGATAAATTAGATATCGCTAAAGAAATATTAGAAAAAGCAGAACAAGAAAATTGTAAATTTATTCTGCCTGAAGACGTCGTAGTAGCAAGAAATATGGATGAAGTTGAAAGTATTGATAATGTAAGTATAGAGAATATACAAACTGATTTTTCAGCATTTGATATTGGTGAAAAGACTATAGAAAGAATTAGTAATGAAATGGCAACCTGTAAAACAATATTTTGGAATGGTCCATTAGGACTTTATGAAAAAGAACCTTTTGATAACTCTACTAATGTTATTGGTAGAACTGCTGCTATTTTAACCAAAGGCAATATAATTACATCAGTTGTGGGAGGTGGGGATACAGTAGCTGCTTTAAATAAAGTAAATTTAACAGGAGGATTTTCTTTTGTTTCAATTGCTGGAGGAGCATTAGTTGAATGGTTAGAAGGAAAAACTCTTCCTGGATTAGAGTTTTTACATAAATCGTAAAATGGAGTTGGATTATGGTATATACAAATAAAGTTATAGAAATTCTTAAAAATTATGAAAATACAAATGCAGGGGTAAAAGCTAATTTAGGAAGAATACTAATGCATGGCGATTTAGGTGGTACTGGCAAGTTAGTTATATTACCAGTAGATCAGGGCCATGAACATGGCCCTGATAAGTCATTTCTAGTAAATCCTCCTGCATACGATCCAGAATATCACTACAAATTGGCAATTGAGGCAAAACTATCTGCTTATGCTGCACCATATGGATTTTTAGAAGCAGGAGCAGAAAGTTATTCAGGACAAATACCTACTATTTTAAAAATAAATAGTTCTAACGGGTTAAATGACCAAAAGTATCAATCGGTAAATGGAAATGTAAAAGATGCTCTGAGGTTGGGATGTAGTGCTATAGGGTTTACAATTTATCCTGGTTCAGAATATCAGTATGATATGATAGAAGAGTTTAAGGAAATTTCATTTGAAGCATCTCAATACGGACTACCTTCTGTTTTGTGGTCATACCCTAGAGGAGGAATCATCTCCAAAGAAGGAGAAACAGCACTAGATATTATTAGTTATGCAGCACATATAGCGGCACAATTAGGTGCACATATTATTAAGGTTAAACCACCAAGCACAAATATTGAAAATAAGGATTTAAAAAAAATATACGATCAAAATGAAACCGACTTGAGTATTTTAGCAAATAGAATTGCTCATATCAAGAGGTGTGCATTTAATCATAAAAGAATAGTTGTATTTTCTGGAGGAAATTCTAAAAATACCGATGATTTATTAAATGAAATAAAAGAAATAAAATCTGGAGGTGGAAATGGCTCTATAATAGGAAGAAATACTTTTCAAAGACCTAAGCAACAAGCAATAAGCTTATTGAAAAAAATAATTGAAATTTATAAAAATTAGAAAAAAGCATTGAGGCAATTATTGAAAAATTTAAAAAACCAAAAATTTATTTAATATCACCAAATAATTTTGAATTTAAAACTTTTAAAAGTGACTTTTTAAATATAGCCTCCTCTAGGATGATTAACTTTTTTCAATTAAGAGTAAAAAACTCCAATGATGAAAGATTAATTAATTTGATTTATTTTTTTGTTCCTATCTGTAAAAAGTTTAATATAAAGTTTATAATAAATGATAGGCCTGACCTAGCAAAGAGTTTCAATTTAGATGGAGTGCATGTAGGAAAAAAAGATAGTAGTATTTTTTTTTGTAGGTCTTTATTGGGAAAAAAAAAAATAGTTGGAAAAAGTTGTTATAGCTCTACTTCTTTAGCATTTAGCGCACAAAAGCACGGGGCTAATTATGTTGCATTTGGTTCTTTTTTTCAAACAAAGACTAAAGACAATACCAACAAGGTTTTTTTTTCTAGTATTCACTCTTGGAATAAATTTAAAAAAATACCTTCTGTGGGTATAGGTGGTATAAGTTATAGAAACTTATCAAGTATAAGAGAGTTGAATTTAGATTATATTGCTTTATCTTCGTCTATATGGAACAACAAATTAAGTCCATTAATATCTTTAAAGAAAATCAAAAACTTAATTGACAATTATTAGTTTAACATTAATTATCTTATTATTTAAAATATGAAAGTAAGTGGTAACAATTTAAAAGTTGGTATGATTATAAGTCATAAAGGGGCAGATTGGAAAGTAGTGTCCACTCAAGCAGTTAAACCAGGCAAAGGCGGAGCCTTTGCTCAAGTGGAATTAAAAAATTTAAAAGATAGTTCTAAGTTAAATGAAAGGTTTAGGGCCAATGAGGATGTTGACAGGCTGTTTGTAGAAAGTAAAGAGTTTCAATTTTCTTATAAAGATGACCAAGGTTTTTATTTCATGGATACCACTAATTTTGAGCAAATTACTTTAAATTCTGACTTGGTAGGAGAATTAGCAATTTTCTTACAAGATAATATGTTGGTTTCAGTAGAATTTGTAGAAGACTCTCCAGTTTCACTCAAGCTACCTGAACACATAAAGGAAAAAGTAGTGGAGACTGAGGCAGTAATAAAAGGTCAAACTGCTGCATCTTCTTTTAAACCTGCAATATTATCAAATGGTTTTAAAATAATGGTTCCTGGTCATGTTGAAAATAATACATTTATCATTTTGTCATCAACCACATTTACTTATGTTGAAAAAGCAAAAAATTAAATGCTTTCATCATCATCCAATATTCAGATTTTAAGTAATGCAATTTTAAAAGCTGCAAAAAACTTGAGAAGAGACTTTGGAGAACTTGAAAAACTTCAAAACTCTCGTTCAAATGTAATAAATTTTGTAGATAACGCATATCAAAATACTCAGGATTTAATATTTTCAGAACTTAAAAATGCAAGACCTGATTGGAATTTTTTCTTTAAAAAAAATAAGAAAAGCAAACTTGAATTATCAAATAAAAAAGAAGAAAAATTTTGTTTAATTAAGCCAATATCAGGTATTAATAATTTTTCAAAGGGGTTTAGTTACTTTGCTACTTCAGCTACATATTATAATAAATTTGAACCAGAAGCATCAGTTGTTTACGACCCTATTAAAGATGAGTTATATTTCGCAGAAAAGGGAAGAGGTGCTTTTGTCAATAATTCAAGAATAAGATTTTCTTCTACTAAAAATTTATCAGAGGCTTTATTTGCTTTTGATGATAATGAGATATTCATAAAGTTTACAAAAACAAATTTCTTTAATAATATAAAGTCAGAATTTAGAATTTTTGGTTGTAGATGTTTAGATTTAGCAAACCTTTCGTCTGGAAAAATAGATTGTTATGTCAGTGAAGAAGATTTTGACAAAACTCCAGACCCAGGAACCCTTTTTATAAAAGAGTCGGGAGGAATTATCTATAAGAAAAAAATTAAAAATAATATTTTTTTTTATTCTAATAATTATATTGCTGATATCTTGGATTATAAATTATGAGTTATATTAAAAATTTTTTCCTAATAATTTTTAATCTAATAGTATTCTACAACTTTAGTTTTTCTCAAGAGTCTTATCTTATAAAAAAAAATAAAACCAAAGATACCTCCATTACATCTAGTGACAATAAAAAAAATAAAGCCTCTAACGAAGACTTAAAAAAAAAAGAAAAAATCAACAAAAAAGATAAAGCTAAAGAAGGAGCTATTAAAAAAGAGAAAAATGTAGTAAAAAATAAAGATTCTACTATCAATAAAATAGCTGAGGAAATTGATAAAGGTTCTGAAAACTCTATAATATTTAAGGATAATAAATTTCGTATTATTTATAAGCCTAACAAGATTAAGCTGAGTCAAAAAGATGTAATTAAAATTATAGAAATATCTAGTAATTTTAACAAAGAGAATATTTTAACTATAAAGTCTTACGCGTCTCAAAGTAATAAAGGTAGCAGTGAAGCTAGGAGAACATCATTAAGTAGAGCCTTAGAAATAAGAAGCCTTTTTGTAGAAAATGAGTTCCCAGCCACTAATATCTTGGTAAGAGCCTTAGGAACTGAAGAAAACGATGAAGGTTTTACAGACGTTATAATTATTGAAGTAAACTAAACATTTTAAATTTATAAAAAACTATTTATAAACGCAAAGTTGTAGTATCATTCTATCATGTTGTATAATAAATATGTTATAAGAATTATAGTATTTATTTTCTTTTTACTAGCTATTACTTTTAGCAACTTTAATTATCTAAAAACTGTTTTTCTATACAATAAAGAATTAAATACTGCTATTTTGTTACTTTTTTTTTTAGGAGTATTTTTGTGTCTAAGGAATATATTACAAATAAAGAGTGAACAAGAGAGGTTATCTAATCTTTTAAATGGTAAAATAACATCTTTAAAGAAAACTCCAAAACTTTTAAAAGATATACTAGATGAATTGAGTAAACAAAAAGAAATGGCAATAGAAGAACGTAAAGCAATCATTCTATTTGAAAGAATAACTGCCAAGATGGACTTTGATAAAGAAGTTAATAAATATTTGGTTGTAGTACTAGTTTTTTTAGGACTTTTAGGAACTTTTTGGGGATTACTTATTACTATTGAAGCTGTGGGAAAAACTATAGGAGAATTAAGTATAGAAGAAGATAATGTTCTTTTGACATTCCTAAGTCTAAAAGAAGCATTAAAAGCACCACTTTCTGGTATGGGAACAGCATTTGCAACCTCTCTTTTTGGACTGGCAGGATCATTAAGTTTGGGTTTTGTTGATCTCCAATTATCAAAAGCCCAAAATGATTTTTTAATGTACGTAGAAGATACACTTCATAATTTAAGCAGAAAAGGTATATCCAATATAAATAGGGGAGATGGCGTAAATGAAGAATATATTGTTGCTCTTTTAGCAGAAACCGCAGAAGGTATAGCAAACCTACAAAAGTCATTAGAAAAAAGTGAAAATTCTAGAAAAACATTAGAAGAATTAGTTGAAAAATCTGTAAATACCATTTCAAAAATAAATGATGAAATTAATATAAGAAATAATCAATTTCAAAAAGGAGAAATAATAAGCATAGAACATTTAAGAAATATAGACAACAATATTGAAGTTTTAAAAAGCAAGCTAAAGGATGAAAATATTTTACAATTCGATGAACTCTCTTCACAAATAAAGGTATTAGCAAAAACAATTTCTTTAATAAAAAAATAAAATGAGAAGAAAAAATTTCACACAAGTTAATATATGGCCTGGATTTGTAGACGCTATAACAACTTTATTATTGGTTTTTGTTTTTTTATTGGCAGTTTTTATGATATCTCAAACATTTTTAACTCAATCAATTTCTGGTAAGGATGCAGCATTACAAAGTTTAAAAATACAATTACAAAAGCTAGACGCAGATTTAGATAAAAATATTGGGAAAAATAAAAAATTATCAGAATTAATTGCTACATTAAATCAACAAATAGAAATATTAAACTTAGAAAAAACTAACTTAAAAACTGACTTAGAAGACAAAGAAAGTTTAAATAAAAAATATCAACTTAATACAAAAGATTTAGAAAGAAAGATTGCAACTTTATTTGAAGAGTTAGGTATAGAAAAATTAAACTTGAAAAGTGAGAAGCAAATTTCTACAAAATTAAATTTAGAAATCTCAGAACTTAACACTACTATTCAGCAATTAAATAGTAAATTATCAGAACTTGATGAAGCCTTATCACTATCTTTAGTTGATGTAGAAACAAAAAATACGGAAATAGAAAATCTAAAAGTAAAGTTAGACGTGGCGTTAAAAGAAAAAATTGGTGAGCTTTCTGAGTACAGATCAGAGTTTTTTGGGAGACTAAAAGAAATTTTAAAAAATCAAAAAGAAATAAATATTGTGGGGGATAGGTTTGTACTTCAGTCTGAGATTCTTTTTATGTCTGGATCCGCAGAAATAGGAACAAAGGGAAAGGAAAGATTATATGAAATTAGTAACCTTTTGAAGGCTATAACAAAAAAAATACCCAGTAAAATAAATTGGATAATTCAAGTTGAAGGGCATACAGATAATGTTCCTATTTCAAATAATGAGTTTCCTTCCAATTGGGAGTTATCGGTAGCTAGAGCAATTGCTGTAGCAAGAATAATGATAGATAATGGAATAGAACCAAATCGAATAAATGTTGCCGGTTATGGCGAGTTTAGACCATTGGTAGATAATCAGAGTCAGGACAATAGAAAAAAGAATAGGCGTATAGAATTAAAATTAACTCAACCATAGGACTTATGTAAATGAATAATAAAGATAAAATTAGTTTTGAAGATGCACTTAGAGACTTAGAAGAGATTGTAGATAATTTAAATAATGATGAGCTTGATCTTGAAAAGGCAATTTCCGCTTATGAAAAAGGGATGGAGTTAAAAAAAATATGCGAGCAAAGGCTTGAAGAGGCAAAACTTAGAATAGAAAATATTAAAGATGAAAATGAAACAAATTTAAAAAATTAAAGGTAAAATGTTTCAAAATGAGAGAAAAGTACAATAATATTCTAAACTCTAGGCTTGCCCAGAATAAAAGTTATATAGAAAAAGAACTTAAAAAAATTCTTTCAGATATTGCTGCACCAAAACCTTTAAAAGAAGTAATGTTGTATGCGGTATTAAATGGAGGAAAAAGAATTAGACCCTTTATAATTTCTGAAGTTTCATCATTATATCAAGTTGGGCCTTCTATTTATAAATATCCTTGCATGGCTATTGAAATGGCACATTGTTTCTCATTAATTTATGATGATCTTCCTTGTATGGATGATGACGATTTAAGAAGAGGTAAGCCTTCGGTGCACGTTAAATTTGATGAAGCGAATGCTTTATTAGGGGGTGCATCATTATTAACTTATGCCTATAACATACTCGCGAGTAAAAATTTTTCTATTGAGGATAAAAAAAAAATAGCACTTATTAATATCTTTAGTAATGCTATAGGCCATAAGGGGATGTTAGCAGGCCAATTTTTAGATTTAGAAGCAGAAAAACTAAGCAAAAAACCAACAATTAAAAAATTTAATAATATTCAAGAAAAAAAAACAGGCTTACTTTTAGCATTTTGTTGTTATGCAGGAGGTTTTATAGGAAATGCTTCTAAAAAAGAATTAGAAGTCTTATATGAGTTTGGTCTAATGCTAGGAAGAATATTCCAAATCACTGACGACATATTAGATAAAGAAGGAAATCAGAAACTTTTAGGAAAAAAAGTTAATAAAGATGATGAACAAAATAAAGCAACACTTATAAAAATTAAAGGATTAGATTTTACAAAAAATGAATTATCAAAATTTTCAGAACAAGCAAAAAATAAATTATTACTTCTTAAAAAAGATACTAAAGTTTTATCTTATATAATTGACTATTTATGTTCTAGAACTAGCTGATGAAACAAAAAAATCGTTTAGACAAATTATTAGTTGAGTTTGGATATGTAGATAATGTTAATAAAGCTAAAGCTTTAATTATGTCAGGAAAAGTTATCGTAAATGAAAAAAAATTGAAAAACCAGGTACTAAATTTCAAGATAATATAGATATTAGATTAATAAAAAAATCTCATGATTGGGTATCTAGAGGAGGAATAAAGTTAGACTTTGCATTGGAGGAACTTAAGTTAAATGTAGACAATAAAGTTTGTGCAGACTTAGGATCCTCGACTGGAGGATTTACAGACGTATTGTTAAAAAAAAATGCCAAACATATTTACTGTGTTGATGTAGGTAAAGGACTCTTGGATTGGAAACTATTGAATAGTAATAAGGTAACTATTATAGAAAGTACTAATGTAAGAAATTTATTTATAAATGATATAAGTCCAAAAATTTCTTTTATAACATGTGATCTGTCTTTTATAAGTATAACTAAAGCATTAGAAAAAATTGTAATAACCTCAAAAAAAAATATTGTAATTTTAGCATTAATTAAACCACAATTTGAGTTATCAAAAGATATGATTGGAAAAAATGGAGTAGTAACTAATAATGATTATAGAAAACTTGCTATTAAAAAGGTAAGCGATTGGTTCAAATTAAAGGGTTGGAAAAATAAGAAAATTATTAAAAGTCCTATTACAGGAGTGGCTGGTAATCAAGAATACTTTATTTATTGCGAAAAGTAATACTCCTTATTAGGCCTCATATCTGTTCCAGATGCAATTCTATTAGTCATATTAAAAAATGAACAAACCTCAATAATTTCTAGTATTTGATTTTCAGTAAATTTTACCTTTCTTAAACCATCTCTGTCAGTCTCATTAATAAGATGACTTGAACTGGTTAGTTTAGCAACAAAGTCCAACATTTTAGTATGCTTATTATTCAAATTGGCTGTCTTATAATTTATTAATATATTTTTTGATGCTACAGGATCTTTTAAAAGTTTTCCTAGAGTGTAGGAGTGAGATACGCAACAATATAAGCAACGATTAATTGAAGATACCACTACAGCTATCATTTCTTTTTCAAATTTCATTAAAAAATTTTCTTGTTGCATTAATCTATTGTAGAAAGCATTAAAGGCGTCAAACTTTTCTTTATTAATTGTATTAGTTTTTAAAATATTAGGGACTATACCTAACTTTTTTTCACAAACTAAAAAATATTCTTTCATTTCACTATCAATTTTAGAAAGATTAATAGGAATTTTTAGTGACCAATACTTTTCTTTTTTTTTAACCATTAACTTTTCATTTCTATGGTATGACCTGAGCTATTGTTTCTTAAAATTTGATCAGCTAATACTAATGCAATCATTGCCTCTGCTACAGGGACACACCTAATACCTACGCATGGATCATGTCTACCTATAGTTCTAATTTTTGTATTTTTATTTTCTGTAGTTATCGTTTTTTGATATTTTAATATAGATGAGGTTGGTTTTACCGCTAATCTACAAATGAGGTCTTGTCCTGAGGATATTCCTCCTAAAACACCTCCAGCATTATTAGAAAGAAAATTCATCTCACCATTTTTATTAACCACCATCTCATCAGAGTTTTGTTCTCCTAACATAGAGACTACATTAAATCCAGCACCTATTTCTACCCCTTTTACAGCATTTATTCCCATTAACGCTGATGCAATTTCCGCATCTAGTTTTCCATAAATTGGTTCTCCTAGTCCAACGGGCATACCTCTCACTCTTACTTCAACTAAGGCTCCACAAGAACTTCCTGACTTTCTAATTTTAGTTAGGTAGTTTTCCCAGTCTTGAACAGCTTTAGGATCCGGACAGAATAAATTATTTTTTGATATAAAACTATCATCCCATCTTTTTTTATTAATTTTTTTTTTACCTAATTGAATGACAGCTCCTGTAATAATTACTTTTGGTCCAAGAATTAGTCTTGCAATAGCTCCTGCAGCTACTCTCATAGCTGTCTCCCTTGCGCTAGACCTTCCTCCACCTCTATAGTCTCTTATCCCATATTTTTTAAAATAAGTATAATCTGCGTGTGCAGGTCTAAATTTTTTTTTAATTTCTTCGTAATCTTTTCCTTTTGCGTCAGAATTTTTTATGACCATTCCTATAGGTGACCCAGTAGACTTTCCTTCAAATAAACCTGAAACTATTTTTATTAGGTCTTTTTCTTTTCTTTGCGTTACATATTTAGATTTTCCAGGCCTCCTTTGATTTAAATATTTTTGAATGAAAGACTCTTTTATTTCAATATTTGGGGGCACTCCATCTAAAACAGCTCCTATCTCTTTGCCGTGACTTTCGCCCCATGTTGTAAGACTTAATATTTTTCCAAAGGTATTACTAGACATTTATACTTTACTAATATCAGGAGCATTTACATTCTTCATTCCAATGACATTATAACCTCCATCTACATGTAAAATTTCTCCAGTAGTTCCGCTACTTAAATCTGATAATAAATAAACTCCAGCTCCTCCGACATCATTTAATGTTATATTTCTTTCTAAAGGAGAATTATACTCATTCCATTTTAATATATATCGAAAATCAGAAATTCCTGCAGCAGCAAGGGTTCTTACTGGACCAGCAGATATTGCATTAACTCTAATATTTTTTTTACCAAGATCGACTGCAAGATATTTTACGCTACTTTCTAAAGCAGCCTTCGCTACCCCCATAACATTATAGTGAGGAATAACTTTTTCTGCTCCGTAATACGAGAGAGTTAACAAACTAGCATTATCATTTAAGTAGGGTAGAGAGTTTTTTATAATAGAAGTGAATGAAAAACAAGAAATTTCCATGGTTTTTAAGAAGTTTTCCTTAGAAGTATCCACATAATCACCATTTAATTGATCTTTATCGGAAAAAGCTACTGCATGAACTAAGAAGTCAATCTTACCAAACTCGTTTGATAGTTTTTTAAAAAAAGTGGGTGCTCCTTCATAATTCTGTACATCAAACTCGTAAATAAAGTTAGAATTAACTTTATTAGCCAGAGGAACAATTCTTTTTTTCAAGGCTTCACTCTGATAGGTAAATGCAATAGAGGCTCCTGATTGAAAAATACTATTAGCTATTCCCCAAGCTAGTGACCTCTCATTAGCAACACCAACTATTAATCCTTTTTTTCCTTGTAGTAAGTTATTATTCATGTCTATGTACAATCTTCTTCTTATATACTATTAATTATCATTTTTTATAATATAATTACAATTATTATTTTTAATAATTATCATGACAAAGGCAATTTTTTTTGACATTTTTGGCACTCTGGTAGATTGGAGAACTTCCCTAATTAAAAATATTAGCAAAAGTGCAGTATTGGATAAAGATGATTCTTTTATAGAACTTCTTGTTATTAATTGGAGATTAGAATATCAGCCTATCTTAAACAAGGTAAATGATAAAAAAATTCCTTGGATGATTTTAGACGATTTACATTTAATTTCTCTTAAAAATGTATTAAAAAAAATGCATATTTACCACTTAACAGAAAATCAAAAAAAAGAACTAGTATTTTTATGGCATAAATTAGAACCATGGAAAGACACAGTAAAAGGTTTAAATGATCTAGGAAGAAGATACATAACCTGCAGTCTTTCTAATGGAAATATTAATTTGCAAAAAAATTTATTTAGATACGCACATCTAAATTTTAATTTTATTTTTTCTGCAGAAAATTTTAAAAAATATAAGCCTGACACTTCTGTTTATTTAGGTGCGGCAAATAATTTAGGACTTGATCCTACAGTATGTTTTTTATTAGCCTCGCATAAAAATGATTTAGTTGCAGCTGATAAGGCAGGGTTTAAGACAATTTTTATTAGAAGAGATAGTGAGTATGGAAATTACTCTGAAAAGTTTAAGGAACAATCTTTTGATGCAAATTTAAGCATTGGCTCTCTTGAAGATTTGGATGAAGTAGTAATTTAGTAATAAAGCAAACTTAATGTTTCTGCATAAAGTGCAGGTTTTTTCTGACTTTTAATTTCTACAGTTACTTTGCTACTAAGTAATATTCCTCCTTTATAATCTTTGGCATCTAAAACTATTATATTGGCTCTTATATAACTATTACAAATTACTGGAGAAATAAACCTAATTTTTTCGGCTCCATAATTTAGAATTAATTTTAAATTTTTACATTCCCAAATTTCGTCAATAAATTTTGGTATTAAAGACAATGAATAATAACCATGTGCTATAGTTTTTTTAAAGGGACTATCTTTTATAACCTTTTCTTTATCTACATGTATCCATTGATAATCTTCTGTAGCATTGGCAAAACTGTCTATCTCTTTTTGCGTTACGAGTTTCCAATCGGTAGTGCCTAGTGATTGACCTATAATCTCTTTAAACTCTTTTGGAGAATCTATAATTTTTTTAGACATATAATAAAGATTAACATTTTAATAAAAAAATGCTATTCATATCAAATGCAAATTAAAAATGATTTAACATACAAAGTAACTAGAGAAGGTAGAACTGAGCCACCTTTTTCAGGAGAGTACAATAATAATAAAAAAAAAGGAATATACCAGTGTGTTCATTGTGGAACTGTATTATTTTCATCTGAGAAAAAGTATGAATCTGGCACAGGTTGGCCATCCTTTTATGATGTAGAAAATAAAAATTCTGTAATAGAACTAGAAGATAATAGTTATGGAATGAAAAGAATAGAAGTAAAATGTGGAGTGTGTGACTCTCACCTAGGTCATGTGTTTCCAGACGGTCCTGAGCCTACTGGTTTGAGATACTGTATAAATTCTGTTTCTTTAAAGTTTACGGAAAAACCTTAATCAAGTTTTTCTACATAACTAAATAGTTTATGACCAAGAAGCCATTTTAGCCATCTCTTTTCAATAGATAAACCTGCTTCGTAATTACAAACAGAGCTTTCATAGATAATAGATAATATCGCAGTATAAGCAGGATTTTTATTTTTATAAATACTATGAATTTTTGAATTATAAAATATAAATGTATTTGTAAATAGCTGGTCCCAAAAAAAAGTTTTATTTTTTATTTTTATACAATTATCAACTTCATCATTAAATAATTTAAATTTGCACCCTTGTTCATATGATATTTGTTTATCAATTAATAACGCTTGCAATGAATTTTTGTAGCCAATAAGTTTAGCTAATCTTTGAGTCGTACCTAAAAAAGGAATAATACCATGATTGGTTTCATCTAGTTTTAATAATGTATTTTCTTTGGCTTTTATGAAATTACAAGATAATGCAATCTCCATTGCTGGGCCTTTAACTATTCCGTTTATTTCTGATATAAAAATAATTTTACTATTCTGCATAATATTAGAAATTGATTGGAACATATTCAATATTTTATCTAACTCAGCACTACTTTTATTTACAGTAAGATTTTGAACTAAAAATCTGCTATCAAAATTACCAATTATTTTGACAAATATCTCTTTTTTTTCATGACCTATTTGAGTGATTAGTTTTAAGAAACTTTCTAAAGTTTTTTCATCATATTCATTACCTAAAATATTAATTACTTTTTCTTTTTCACAAAAATCAAAAGTTGTTGTAGCCAATTTATACTCTTTCTATAATTGTAGCCGTTCCCATTCCTGCTCCTACACACAGAGTAATTAATCCGGTGGATAGATTTCTTCTTTCTAATTCATCCAATAGAGTTCCCAATAACATTGCACCAGTGGCGCCTAATGGATGTCCCATAGCTATTGCTCCACCATTTACATTAACGATATCATTATTTATTCCTAAAGCATCTATATACCTAAGTACTACAGCAGCAAATGCTTCGTTAACTTCAAATAGATCAATATCATTGGTATTCATTTTTGCTCTACTAAGGACTTTTTTAGTAGCATGCTCAGGCCCTGTCAGCATTATTGTTGGTTCTGTTCCAACAGATGAAAAGGCTTTTATTTTTGCTCTAGGTTTTAAATTTAATTTTTTACCTATTTCTGCATTTCCTATGAGTATAGCTGCTGCTCCATCTACAATACCTGAAGAGTTGCCAGCATGATGAACATGATTAATTTTATTATTCTCAGGATATTTCATTAATGCGACATCATCTAATCCTGACTCAAGACCTATTTTTTCAAAAGAAGGCTTCAATGAACCTAGAGTCTGCATTGTTGTTTCTTCTCTAATCAATTCATCTTTATTTAACATTAAATCACCGTTTTGATCATAAACTTCAAAAACACTATTTTTAAAATATTCATTTTTCCAAGCACTACTTGCTTTTTTTTGAGAACGTACAGCATAAAAATCTACATCATCTCTGGAATAACCATACTTAGTAGCTAATAAATCCGCTGAAATACCTTGAGGAACAAAATAAGTTTTAAATGCGACTGAAGGGTCTGCCATCCATGCACCTCCTGCACTCCCTAAAGGAACTCTAGACATTGACTCAACTCCGCCTCCAATAGTAAGGTCAGACTGACCACTTATAACTTGTGCCGCAGCTATATTACAAGCCTCTAGTCCAGATGCACAAAATCTATCAACTTGTGTTCCTGGAACTGATTCATCATAATCTGCATCTAATACTGCTAGTCTAGCTATATCAGATCCTTGTTCAAAAACTGGGTGAACACAACCCAATATTACATCATCTAGATGGCTAGTATTTAGATGATTTCGTTCTTGTAATTTCTTGAGTGTTTTTGATGCAAGTTTTATAGGAGCTACTTGGTGTAAAGATCCAGTTTTCTTACCTGTGCCTCTTGGAGTTCTAATTGCGTCAAAAATGTAAGCATCAATCATAATTTTTTCCTATAAATTTCTAGAAATTATTTCTTTCATAATTTCATTTGTTCCCCCATAAATCCTTTGAATTCTTGAGTCTATAAAAGCTCTTGCAATGGGGTATTCTTGCATGTATCCATAGCCTCCAAATAACTGCAGACATTCGTCCATAACTTTAAACTGTAATTCAGTACAGTATAATTTTGCAATTGCACCATCTTCCGCAGAAAAACTATTATTTATGTGTTCTTTTATACATCTATCGATAAAAGTTCTTGCTACTGTAATTTCAGCTTTTAATTTTGATAATATAAATTTTGTATTTTGAAAGTCTATAAGTTTTTTATCAAATGCTTTTCTTTCTTTTGTATAAGAAATAGTCCAGTTCAACGCAGCCTCTGCTGCAGATACTGCTGTAATTGCAATAGATAGTCTCTCTTGTGGTAACTCATCCATTAATTGAAAAAATCCTTGTCCTGATTTACCTAAAATATTTTCTGCAGGTAATTCTACATTTTCAAAAAATAACTCAGAAGTATCTTGTGCTTTTAATCCAATTTTTTCTAGATTTCTTCCTTTTTTAAAACCTTTTCTATAGTCTTCACATAAAACAATAGAAATTCCTTTCGCTTTTTTTGTAGGATCAGTTTTTGCTATCACTAAAACTAAATTAGCATTGTAGCCATTTGTAATAAAGGTTTTAGAACCATTTAAAATTACTTTATTATTTTGGATAACAGCTTTTGTTTTAATATTTTGTAGATCTGACCCTGTGTTGGGTTCTGTCATTGCAATAGCAGTAATTAATTCGCCCTTTACCATTTTTGGAAGCAGAGTTTCTTTTTGTTTGTCTGTGCTATAATTTATAATATACGGTGTGACTATGTCAGAATGTACTGCAAATCCAGGTCCTGTTGCTCCTATTCTAGCAAGTTCCTCAATAACTATTACGTTAAATCTGAAATCACCTTCTATTCCTCCGTATTTTTTTGGTACATTTGGACATAACATACCTATTTCGCCTGCCTTAAGCCAGAGTTCTTTTGGAACAAATCCACTTTTTTCCCACTTATCATGATGTGGAAGTATTTCTTTATCTACAAATTTTTTTGCCGTTCTTCTAAAAAAAATTTGTTCTTCAGTAAATAAATTTCTTTCAAACATTTTAAAAATGTATCCTAAAATAAAGTTTTGTAAATCTTATCTTTAATTAACATATTTTTTATAGAGTTTTCTCATACCTATAATCCATTTATCGGGATCTTCCGATTTAATTTTAATATACTTTTTTACAATTTTATGAGGTGTAATTAGAAACTTTCCCTTACACATTTCATCCAGTGAAATTTTAGCTACTTCTGAAGCTTCTAGCATACCATTGATCCCAGCAACACCTCCATCTTTTATGTTTTTTGTCATTGGCGTATTGACTCCTTGTGGACAAAGCAAACTTACTCCTATTCCACTATCACCGTAAGTAATAGATAACCACTCTGCAAAACCTACAGTAGCATGCTTAGTTGTAGAATAAGTAGCGGAACCAACTTGAGAGAGCAACCCAGCAGCTGATGCAGTAATTAAAAACCAGCCGTTTTTTTTTTCTACCATTTTAGAAATACAGTTCCTTACTATGTTAACATGTTGCAAAACATTAGTTTTCCAAACGGAATTCCAATGCTCTTCAGATGCTAACCCATCATCGTCTCTAGCAACTCCCGCATTACAACAAACTAGATCTATATTCTCATACTTTTTATAAATTTCTGAAAAAACTACTTTTACTGACTCACTATTTCCAACATCACATTGAAAAAAATCAATATCATTCTGGCCTGCGTTTTTAATATCAATATTTATTACTTTTTTTGCTTTTCTAGATTTAAGCTCTTTGATTAATTCAAGTCCAATTCCGCTTGAGCCACCTGTAACTATACATATAGTATTTAAAGGATTAAAAGCTTTTTTATTGGCAAAGGTATTAAGATTTTCCATTAAAGTTAATTAATATTTTAACATACAATATAAAATTATTTAATATAATAAAAAAAACTAAAATGCTAATAAATAATAAAACTTATAGAACCATTTGGTACGATAATATTTCGCAAAGTGTTAAGATAATAGATCAAACCAAACTACCATTTAAATTAGAAATAATATCCTTGAAGAATTTAGATGATGTCATCAGAGCTATAAATGAAATGAAAGTAAGAGGGGCTCCACTTATTGGTGCTACTGCAGCATATGGAATTTATTTAGCTTTTAAAGAACTAAAAAATAAAAGAAAAACTATAAAAGCAGCCTCTAAAATAAAAGAGACAAGACCAACGGCTATAAATTTATTTTGGGCAGTAAATAAAATGTTGTCTAAAATAGATGATAATTTGAATATAAATGAAATAGAAAAAGTCTTATTTAAAGAGGCAGAAGAAATTTGCGAAAATGACATAGAGCAATGTAAAAAAATAGGGAAAAACGGCCTAGAGATAATTAAAAAAATATATAAAGATAAAAAAGAAAAAGTAAATATATTGACTCATTGCAATGCTGGCTGGTTGGCAACTATTGATTGGGGAACAGCTACTGCCCCCATATATTTTGCAAAAAAAAGTAACTTAAATGTTCATGTTTGGGTAGATGAAACTAGACCTAGAAACCAAGGGGCTTCTTTAACAAGTTATGAATTAAATAATGAAGGAGTGAAAAATACAATCATAACAGATAATACTGCAGGATTATTAATGCAGAGAGGGCAAATAGATCTGTGTATTGTTGGAGCTGATAGAGTAACTAATAAAGGACACGTGGCAAATAAAATAGGTACTTTTATGAAGGCTGTAATAGCTAAAGAATTCAATATTCCTTTTTATGTAGCAATACCTACTACAACAATAGATTGGAAAACAGAAAGTTATGAGGATATAATAATTGAAGAAAGAGCAGATGCTGAGTTGAGTCAAATTACCGGGTTAGATGAAGAAAATAAAATTAAAACAATAAAAATTTATCCTAATGATAGTAAAGTTTATAATCCTGCATTTGATATTACTCCTAATAAATTTATAAGCTCTTTTATTACTGATAAAGGAATAATTAATGCAAATTATAAAGAAATTGCAAGGTTAAAGGATGAATGAGTTAGATAAAAAAAGACAAATAATAAAATATTCTCAACTTTTTAGCACTAATAGTTTTTCTCCTATTAGGTCAGGGAATATTTCAATTAAACATAAAAGAAAAGATGTCGAAGGTTTTTTGATTTCTCCTTCAGGAAAAAAAAATATTGAATTAAATGCTACAGATATAGTCTTTGTTTCTATGTCTGGTGAGGTAAAGAAAAATAAAACTCCCTCTTCAGAATGGAGGTTTCATCTAGATCTTTATAAGTCTGTTAAATGCAATGCAATTGTACATGCTCACTCTAAATTTAGTGTAATTTGCTCTTGTTTGTTTAAAGAAATTCCCTCTTTTCATTACATGATAGCATTAATAGAATCTAAATCTATAAAAGTTGCTAAATATGCTTTATATGGCAGTAAAAAACTTTCTAAAAATATACTAGAGGTCATGAAAAACTCAAAAGGTTGCTTAATATCAAATCATGGACAAGTAACTGTAGGAGACAGCATCGGAGAGGCTTATGAACTTGCAGAAGAAGTTGAGCTATTATGTGAATACTATTATCATTGTAAACTTTACAAAGATCCAAAAATTATAAGTACAAAAGAAATGAATAAGGTTTTAGAGAAAATATTAAATTACAAGAAAAAATAATAATAATGGTGCTCCAAGGCAGAATTGAACTGCCATTTCGCCCTTACCAAGGGCGTGTAATAACCATTATACGATTGGAGCTATCTGCAGTAATATAGCAAATAATTAACTTAAATAAATTATAAAGTTTAAATAGAAAAAAAATAAATTATTATTTTACAAATTTAATATTTTTTAAATTTAATATTTTTTTAGAGGAAGGAAGTTTTTTATAACATTCATATGCAATAGAGTTATTTTTGTAATCGGAACATTCTTTATTTAATTTAGTTTCTAATTTTATAACTGTAGAAATAATATTATTATAAAATTTTACTGAAATACCTTTATTGTTTATATTTAAATCAGAAAATCCTTTAAAGTTAATTAATTTGATATTTTCACAAAGATTAGGAAATTTATTTTCAAAACTTATATTTGAAAAAACTGTATTATTTGGGCTTATTTTTTTAGTAACATTAACTTGCTGATCTAATAATTGATTTTTTTCATTTATTAAAGCTATCTTATATTTAATTGAGTCTATAGTTAATGAGGTATCGTTAGAAATATCTATGAAAATACTACATCTATCTTTTGAATCATAATATATTCTAAGAATATTAAAATTTAGTTTATCAATTAATTTATCATTTTTCCAATTACCTTCATATTTATCGCCTAATATAGAGAATTGAGTTCCTTGACCATTTTTATTTCCATTTTTAAAATTTCCAGTAAACTTTCTTCCATCAGTCCATTTATAAGAGCCATACCCATCATATAAATCGTTTATCCAATTACCTTCATATGAGTCACCATTAGAGAAATCAAACTTTCCTTTTCCATTTTTTTTATCATTTTTCCATTCTCCTTTATATTGCCTTCCATCTGGCCAGAAATTTGAACCTTTTCCATTTCTTAATCCATTTTTCCATTCTCCTTTGTAATATTCGCCATCTGTAAATGTAATTATGCCTTTTCCACTATACTTTCCTAATTTAAAACTACCTTTATAAATTGTACCATTAGCCCAATTGTGAGTTCCTTTGCCACTTTTCAATCCCTTTTTCCATTGACCTTCATAACGACTACCCCCAGAGTAAATAAGTGTCCCTTGACCATCAAATAAATCATTTTTCCACTCTCCTTCATAGATGTTGCCAGAAGTAGAGAAGAAAGAACCTTTTCCATGCCTCTGACCATTTTTCCAATACCCCTTATATTTTGACCCGTCTGACCATATTAAAGTTCCTTTATCAAAAAACTTTCCATTTTTCCAGCTACCTTCGTATGTTACACCTGATAAAGAATAAAATTTTCCTATTCCATTTGGCTTTCCATTCCTAAACTCTCCTTTGTATTTATTGCCATTAGAAGAGTTGATATATATGCCATTACAATTATTCCAATGTTTTACAGCTTTCATAGAATCAGCTTCATAAGGGGAATTGGGGCAATATTGTATGGCGTATAAAGAGGTGGATAATAAAAAAGTAAACAATATCAAAAAAAAATTCATTTTATCTAATTACGGACTGAAATATCACTATGTATTTTATTGATTAAAAATATAACAAAATTTTCTATTCTTAAATAGATATCATAATATTTACCTTTATTATTATATTTAGGAAATAGTGAACTAAAAAAAATAAAGTTGCGTATCAAGTGCATAAACATATAAGGAGTGTTGATGAAAACTTTTATTATTACTGCTATAAGCCTTTTTTTCTCTTTTAATATTTTATCCTGTGACTATTTTACAGTTAATAAAGACGCTGATGTACATTCTTTGATGGGTAAAAAATCAAAATTTTATGATGCATACAAGCAAGGTAGATGTGTATTAGAAGATGCTTTAAAGCCACTTACAGATGAGCAAAGAAAAATAATTGCTAATTTGATTGCTAAATCATATACAACTGTAAAATAATTTATTTATTAATTAATTTTAATCATATTATTTTTTGATTTTTAAAATTTATTAACAAATTTTATCATCATATTCGCAAAGCTTAACATTAATTTGTGAGAGCTTCTATTAAGTTTCAACAGGTTTAGAGTTGTAATTCCATTAACTAAAAAATTTACGATATCTCTTATTTCGCTAATTTTAAGTCTTCTGTTCCTTTTAGAAAATTCTTTTCTAGTTACTTCTTCTAAAGTCTTTTCAATTTCAGCATCAATTTTATAAATATATTTTCTTGTTTCTCTGCCTAACTTATATTTTTCCATTCTAGACCTATGATAAAGGCAAGTTTTATATCTATTAGATATTAAACCAGAGGTAATATCCATTATTATTTTTTTTAAGGTATTTTCTTGGCTCTTAAAAGCTTCTAGCATCTCTTTTATTACTGTTTTATAATATTCTACCATAGCAGATTTTTGAAGAGAATCTTCACTTCCATATAATCTGTATATTGAACCTTTTGATACACCTGCATGTTTAATAACATTGTTAAATGACTGATTATCTATACCATTTAATAAATAAAAGTCTAAACACCTTTTTGTAATTGTTTCTTTGCTGATAGAAACAGGTCTTCCTGGTTTCCCTTTATTAGTTATTAACTTATTAAGCATCAATTTATAATAAAAAAAAAAGAAAAAATGTAAATTAATTTATTTGGCTTATATATTGACTAAATGGTTTATAATACATATATTATATTGAGATCATTATTTATGCTCCCTTACAACATAATTAATGATCTTTTTTTGTGTGTAAAATATAAGATAATTTAAATTACAAAAATTCTACATATGATATATTTTTTTTATTTATATCAATTAATAATGCTTTATTAGACTTCAGATTAGTTGCGTACTCTAAAAGCTGCCTTCTAGTATTTCTATCTTTTATTGAAGCAGATTTTCCGGTTTTAACTTCAGCAATATATTGATGTTGTTTTTTTTTACTAAAAAATCTGGCCTTATAAAAAAAAATCTCATTTTTTTATTCTCCAATAATTTGCCCTTTAGAGTCAATTGTTCTTCCAAAATTTCATAGCCATTTTTTATTAGTAAATTTCTTGCTTCTTTTTCTCCCAATTTTCCAAAAAGTATTACTCTTAGAAACATGAATAATTTATAAATTTTCCTCATTAACCATCCAAGTAGAAAAAATAAAAAAAATAATATAAAGTAAAAAGGATTTACATTTTTTAATATATGGTAAATTTGGTCCATTAAGTTTGCTAGTTATTATATTTATTAATAATATAATAAATAACATTAGTTTAAATAGGATTTTAAAATTAAAATTTCAGCTATAATTCCAACCTTTAATAGAGCCCACCTAGTTTGTAATGCCATAGAGTCGGTGCTAAAGCAAAGTTATAAGGTTGATGAAGTCATAGTAGTGGATAATAATTCAACAGATAATACTATTAAAGTAATTAAAGAAAAATATCCTGAGGTAATTATATTAGAAGAAAAGATACAAGGAGTAAGTAATGCTAGAAACAAAGGAATACTTAATGCAAGAAATAAATGGATAGCTTTTTTAGACTCTGATGATGAATGGATGCCTCAAAAGATAGAGTTACAGGTGAATAATGTAAAAAAATCTAAAAATAAAGTTTTTTTTATTCATACAAACGAAATTTGGATGATGAATGATAAATTTTTGAATCAAAAAAAAAAGCATAAAAAGCTAGAAGGTTATATTTTTGAAAAATCCTTAAATATGTGTACTATTTCTCCATCAAGTGTACTAATTAATGATGAGCTTTTTAAAAAGTACGGAGTGTTTAACGATAGATTAAAAGTATGCGAGGACTATGAGCTATGGCTAAGAATAACTAGCAAAGTTCCTGTAAGTTTGATAAAGAAACCGTGTGTCATAAAATATGGAGGACATTTTGACCAATTATCAAAAAAATATTGGGGTATTGATAGGTTTAGAGTAAAAGCCTTAGAAAAGTTATTGTTGTATTACAAACTTAAAATTGAGCAAAAAAAATCTATGTTATCGGTTTTATTAAATAAAATAGACATTATTATATGTGGAGCAAAAAAAAGAGGGAATATTAAAGTGGTCAGAATTTATAATTTCAAAAAAAAATATTGGTCAAATAAGCTGAGACTTTTAAATGAATAAAAAAAATTTAAGATTTGTAGTAGCTCTACATATTGAGGCTAAATCTATAATATCATTATACAATTTAAAAAAATATAAAATACGAAAAAAAAATTTTGAATTATACCAAAATTTAGGTTTAAACATTTGGTTAGTAATATCGGGAGTAGGAAATATAAATGCTAGTGAAGCAACAAAATACTTGTACCAACGAAGCCCTATAAATAAAAAAAATATTTGGATTAATTTAGGTATGGCAGGCAGCAATAATTATAACCTTGGAGAAACTTTTAATATAAAAAAAGTAACTTACAAAACTAAAAGTTACTATACTAGTACACTAGTAAATAATATTATTTCACCCGGTGAAATAATCAGTGTTGATAAAGTAGAAAAAGAATTTTCTAAACAAAATGTCCTATATGAAATGGAGGCATATGGATTTATAAAAGAGGTAGAAAAATTTTGCGACAGAGAACAAATTTGTATCATTAAATTAATATCAGATAATAAAAAAAATGCTCCAACTAACTTTATTAAAAATACAAAGTTTTATATTAATTATAATCTTGAAAATATTGAAAAGCTTATTGATGCGCATGTAAAGATAGCTTCCAATATAAATGAAAATAACAATAGTAACCTATACTTAATACAAAGAAAATTTAACTTAACTTTTTCCTACAGAATTATTCTGAATGATTTAGTATTAAACTATCAAAAAATCTATCCAAAAAATTTATTGGAAAAGATAATTGATGAGTCCAAGGACATAAAAGAACTTATCAATACACTAAAAAATAAAATCAAAATATACACGCTTAGGGTTTAAGATGAGAAAAGTTATTTACATAGAAAAAGATATTAAAGATTTGCCACGAACAAAATATATATTAAAAAAGTTTAAAAACCCTATTATTATTTTAATAGATAGATATTCTGAAGTTTTTAATAAAAAAAATCAAAATTTTCGACTTCAAAAAATTAATCCTGCTATAATTTTAGCAAAAAAATATAAAAATTTTATTTTAGAGACTCCAAAAAGCTATACTATTGGAAAAAAAAATAATTATTATTTCTCTTATATGTACAATTGTTTGTTTGATTGTAGATATTGTTTTCTACAAGGAATGTATAATTCATCAAATTTTGTAATTTTTATAAATTATGAGGATTTTTTCAAAGAAATAAGCTTTTTAAAAAAAAAAAATATTGGTAAAAATACTACGATATTTTCTGGATATGATTGCGACTCCTTGGCTTATGACAATATTACTAATTTCTCAAACTCTGTTTTGAAATACTTTGAAAACTTCAATGATATAGAGCTAGAAATAAGAACAAAGAGTACTTATTTAAAGCCTTTTTATAGAAGAAGTTTAAAAAATATAGTATTAGCATTTAGTTTTACTCCAGAAAGGTTTTCAACAAAGTACGAGTTGGGAGTAGCTAGCCTCAAAAAAAGAGTTGATGCCTTAAAAAAAGTAGTCAATTTTGGTTGGAATATTGGAATAAGGTTTGATCCTTTCGTTATTTATGAAGGCTGGGAAGTGGACTACGAAAGACTATTTAAAATATTATTCAGTACGGTTCCCAGAGAACAAATACACTCTGTGACTTATGGTAATATTAGATATCCTAAAAAAATTTTTAATAATATAAAAAAAATGTATACAAATGAGAAACTTTTTTTAAAATTTGAAAAAAATAAAAAGAATATTTATGATGAAAATAATGGAGAGTTGATTGATAATTTTTGTAAAAACTATTTATTTACCCAAATAGATCAAAGCAAGGTCTTCTGTAATATTCATGAAAAGTAAACTAAAAAACATTTTAATAACAGGCACATCATCTGGTATAGGAAAAGCAATAGCTTTAAAATTGCTCAAACATGATTGTTCAGTAATAGGAATTTCAAGAAAACATACAATTAAAAATAGTAAATATATTGCTTATAATCAGGATATATCTGATCTCAGAGGTTTCTCAAAATTATTAGAAGAAATAAAAAATAAATATAAAAATATTAATGTTATAATAAGTAATGCAGGAGAGGGAGCATTCAATAAATTAGAAAACTTTTCTGATTTAGAAATTTTAAATTTTTTTAATTTAAATTTAATTTCACATATTATTTTATCTAAAAAAATGATATCTACTTTAAAGAAAAATAAAAAAGGAATATTTATTTTTATAGGGTCTGAAGCTTCTAAAATAGGAGGTGTGCAAGGGACACTTTATTCTGCAGCAAAGCATGCCTTATATGGATTTGTAAAATCTTTAAGAAAAGAAGCCAATAAAGCTTCTATTAGAGTAACTATAATAAACCCTGGTATGGTAAGGACCAGTTTTTTTAAAGCTTTAAAATTTCAACCAGGAAAAAGAAAAGAAAATGCCTTAGAAGCAGCTGATATAGCAGAATTGGTATATTTTTTATGCCAATCTAGCCAATACATTAATTTTGCTGATATTAATGTTGATCCAATAAAAAAAGTTGTAATTAAAAAGTAAAATATATTGGCATAATATTTGCTTCATCAAAAATATAAATATTATGTTAATATTTTGACATTAGAGAGGATGTGATATAATGGCAGATGTGGCAACAGAGGAAAATACTAATACTGAAGCTTTAGAGCAGTTTGAAGGACTTACGGGGGTTCAGAAATGTGCTATTTTGATGCTTCTCATTGGAGAGGATGAAGCTGCAAATATTATGACTAATTTAAATCCAGAAGAAGTTAAAACCTTAGGCACGACTATGTATGAGGTTCAGGATATTGATCAGGAAACTGTAAATTTAGTATTAGATGAATTCTTGCAGATAATTAAAGCTAATACTGCTTTGGGTTTTGGTGCATCAGACTATATATCTTCAGTAA
>PCCU01000053.1 GCA_002732015.1 Candidatus Pelagibacterales bacterium | reverse complement strand
TGATAAAAAAATTAAAAATTTTTTACCTAAAATTTCTAAAAATTTCTCTAAAGACAAAAGAAACTTTTCTCAATTTTGGGAAGCTTGTAATTCTCAAATAAATATTCTAGCAAAAAATAGAAAACACAAATTATTTGAGAATAGACTTTATAACGTAAATAAAATATCAACATTATCTAAGAAAATATTTTTATCCTACCACGCAAATAAAATTTATAATTCACTTACCAAAAATAAATCAAAATTTATAAGAATCGAAGATTTAGTTTATGAAGCAAATAAATTAGTACCATTTATAACACCCTCTAAAAAGCAAATTAAGATTGAAAATAAAAGGTCATTATCTAATAAATTAGGAATTGAATTAGACCAAGGAATATTTTTGTCCTCTATTTTATCAGACCCTTTAAATGGAAGTCACTTGTGTGAAGCAATGCTTAGACCATCTAAGCTCGCATTAGATAGTTTAGAAGAGTTTTGCTCCACTGGTTACATAAATTTTGGCAAAGCGATTGTCAAAGAAAAAGATAATTTTACTGAAGTTATTTTAAATAATCCAAAATATCTAAATGCTGAAGATGAGTTTACACTTTACCCTTTAGAAGCAGCTATAGATTTAGCACTGTTAAGTACAAAATCCAAAATTTGTATTTTAAGAGGAGCTAAAGTAAATCATCCTAAATATAAGCAAAAAAGAATTTTTGGTTCTGGAATAAACCTAACTCATCTATACGAAGGAAAAATATCTTTCATGTGGTATTTAATTAGAGAAATGGGGGCAGTTCATAAAGTTTATAGAGGTGTAAATTCAAAAAGTAATAATCTCCATAATTTATATTACCCTGCCTTAGAAAAACTATGGATTGGAGCATTAGAAACTTTTGCTATAGGTGGAGGGTGTCAGTTTTTGTTAACTCTAGACCATATAGTTGCAGATAAAAATGCTTATATGACACTTCCTGCAAGAAAAGAAGGTATAATACCTGGTGCTGCTAATCTCAGATTATGGAGGTTTGTTGCAGATAGAGTATCTAGGCAAGCTATCCAAAATGGACTAAAAATAAATGTATCTGACTATAATGGAAAAAGAATTTGCGATAACATAGTAAACTATAACCTAATTGAAAAAACTCTATCTAAAACGGTAAAAGAATATCATAATTCTGGGGTAATAGGAGCTACTTTTAATAGAAGAGCATTAAGATTTTCCCAAGAAACATTAGATCAATTTAGAGAGTATCTTTCATATTACTCACATGATCAGGCATACTGCCATTTAAGCAAAGACCTTATATCAAACTTACAAAAGTTTTGGAATAAAACAAAAAACTAGTTTTTTTTCTTTTCCTCTACTTTAAAACCAAGTTTTTTTATTTTATTTATAATAACTTTAGCGTGGTCTTCGTCTCTTGTTTCCAAAGTTATATTCAATCTAGCTGCTCTTATAGATAGATCCAAAGTAAATCTGCTATGTTCAACTTCTAAAATATTTATTTTTTCTTTACTACATAATATTGAAATTTGATTTAATTGGCCAGGCTTGTCATCCATATCAATTGATAGGGTTAATATTTTTTTCTTTCTAACTAATTCTCTCATTAGTAACGAAGACAAAACTCTAGAGTCAAGGTTTCCTCCACAAGCAACTATTCCTATATTTTTCGAGGATTTGGGTATTTTGTCTTCTAGGATTGCAGCTAAACCTACTGCCCCTGCTCCCTCTACTAAAGTCTTATCCTTCATTAAAAAATGTGAAATTGCTTCCTCAATTTTTTTTTCTTTTACAAGAATACACTTATCAACATTTTTATTTAATATTTTTGAGTTTATTGTACCAATTTTTTTAACTGCAATGCCCTCCGCAACACTTCCTGAACTAAAAGAGTATTTCTTTTTATAAAATGAATTATAAAAAGATGGAAAATTCTCTGATTGTACTGCAATTATTTTTATATTTTTTTTTTTGCTTTTTGCAACTATAGAACAACCAGATAGAAGTCCTCCTCCTCCTACTGGAATTAAAATTGTATCTATCTGTGGAGCGTCTTCTAACATTTCTATCATAAGAGTTCCTTGACCATTAACGACGTTCATATCATCAAATGGATGTATTTTATTATAACCATACTTTTTAACAAGTTTATTAACATACTTTTCTGACTCAAGTACGTTATCTCCAAAAATTTCTACTTTGGCTCCAAGTTCTAGATTTCTTCTAATTTTTTCAAAAGGTGTGTTATTAGGCATAACAATAACAGCCTTTATTTTTAAAAGTTTACAGGCAAGGGAAACGCCTTGCGCATGATTTCCTGCTGACATGGCAATAACTCCTTGTTTTCTTTCTTTAGAACTTAAACTTAAAATTTTATTTAGAGCACCTCTATACTTAAAAGACCCTGTATGCTGAAAGTTTTCATATTTAACATAAATATTTCTATTAACTAATTCTGATAAAGCATTTGAATACTTAGTGGGAGTCCTAAGTATATACTTTTTTAAATTTTCATTAGCTTTTATGATATTTTTAAACATAATTTATATAAAAAATACTATTACTATCATGACACCGAAAATAATAAAATATTTAAATTATACCCCATCATTGGAAGCAGCCATATATAGTGGTGATAATTCTATTATTATAGGCAATACTTTTGTAGGAAGGGACACTATTTTAGAGAAAAATGTAGTTATCAGAGGAGATGGAAAAGTAGTTAATATAGGAAAAAATTGCCTATTTAAAAATAGATCTACAGTTCATGTAGCAGCAGAAATTCAAGGAACTGAAATAGGAGATAACTCTATAATTGGAGAGTATTCCATTATTCACGCTTGCAAACTAGGTCAAAATATAATTGTCGGAAACAACTCTGTAGTTATGGATGGTTCTGAACTAGGAGACAATACAATTATTGAAAATAATACATTAATACCGCCGGGGAAAAAATTTGATTCCTATTCACTTATTGAAGGATCACCTGGAAAAGTAATAGAAAAAATTACTGAAAAACAGTATCTCCTTTATAAAAAGAACATACGTAAAAGTAAAAATGAACTTTTGATTAATAATAATTATAATTATAGAAGCTATTTAGAAAAAAGAATGCCTGCTACCAGATATACTAAAAAAAATATTAATAATACCTTTGTAGCGCCAGATGCAGAAATATATCAAACTATAGAAATAAATGAATATTCAAGTATTTGGTTTTCAGTTTATATTTTTAGTAGTAAAAACAACGGAAAATTAATTTTAGGTAAAGGGTCTAATATTCAAGATAATTGTATCCTTAACACTTTAGGTCAAGAGATATTAATAGAAAAAAGAGTAACAATTGGACATAACGTTATAATTTTAGGAAAGTCACATATAAAAAATGATGCTGTAATTGGCATGGGATCAATTTTAGAAAGTAATTGTATTATTGGCAATAACTCTTTTGTTGGGGCTAATTCTTTTGTTAAGGCAGGAACTATTGTTCCAGATAACACAATATATGCAGGTAAACCTGCTAAATTTTTTAGAAAGGTAAATGAAAAAGAAAAATTATTTTTTAGAGAAGGTCAAAAAATTTACGAAAACCTAGCTTGTAACTATAATAATTATTAATTGGATGACTAAAAACTAAAAGTTATATTGTTCGCTTGGAGTGTTCCACCATGGTTGATCTGAAAAAGATCTTAAATCAATTTCATTAGTCCAAGTTGACCTATGTTGTTGGGATAAATAATAATAACATTCTGCAACTTTACTCGGCAAAATAAGTCCATCTTTATCTAACCCTTTACTTTCTCTAAGTTTATCGAAATTTTCCTTACCCAACATTTTTCCTAATGTGTCTGGAGCATCCACAGCTCCATCAATCAGTGCATGAACTATATGAATGCCTTGACTAGAAAACTCATCATTTAAAGTTTGACATAACATTCTTCTTCCTGCCATTGAAGCTGCATGAGAATGTTGTCCTTTATTTCCCCTAACCGCTGCAGTAGACGATGTAACAATCAAGGTTCCTTTGTTTTGTTTTGCCATTGTTGGAAACAAAGATTTTGCTAATCTGAATAACCCAAAAGTTGCCATTCTCCAACCTAACTCAAAAATTTTATCGCTTGTATTATCTAGACTTCTATTTCCTATTTGAGAACCCAAATTGTATATTGCTACTTCTATTTGACCTACGTTTTTTTGAACATATTCTACTAGGTCTTCCACGGCGTTATCTTCTACTATATTAAATAGTTTGCCTTCTGCTTCACCGTTTTCAGATTTTATTTCTGTGACGAGTTTATCTAATCCCTCTTGATCTGTTCTTCTTGCCATAAATGCATAATATCCATTTTTTGCAAAAACCTTAGCACAGTTTCCGCCTATACCTGCACCTGCACCTATAATTAAACAAACTTTTTTCATGATTTAATTTACCATATTACTAGATTATTATAAAGATTTTGCTATTTTATAAATATATTTATTATTATGCAAAATACCCTCTCTAGCAATATCATAAAAATAGTAGGAAAAAATAATTTTTTAACCTCTGAAAATTCGATGGCGCCCTATAAAAATGGATGGAGGACACAATCTGGAGAATGCAAAGGAGTAATTATTCCTGCTTCTCTTTTAGAAATGTGGAAAGTTTTAGATATACTTGTAAAAAATAAGAAAATTATATTATTGCAAGCCTCTAATACTAGTTTAACTGGAGGTAGTACTCCAAATGGTAAATATGATAGAGAACTTTTTATAATCAATACTCTGAAATTAAATAATATAATTCTTATTAATAATGCAGAACAAATAATAGCTTTCCCTGGCTCTACTTTATATAAACTAGAAGAAAAATTGAAAAAATTTGATAGAGCTCCTCACTCAGAAATAGGATCATCATGTATAGGTGCCTCCATTGTAGGAGGAATTTGTAATAACTCGGGAGGAGCATTAATAAAAAGAGGGCCTGCTTATACTGAACTCTCATTATTTGCACGTGTTAATCAAAAAGGAAAATTAGAATTGGTAAATAATCTTGATATAAACCTTGGAAATTCTACTGAGAGTATATTAAGAAATTTAGATAAAGGAAATATTTCAGATAAGAAACTTTTTAAAACTAAAAAAAAAGCATCTTCGTTAGATTATAAAAGTGTAATAAAAGATGTTAATGCTAATTCTCCAGCAAGATATAATGCTGACAAAAAAAGACTTTATGAGGCATCTGGATGTGCAGGAAAACTTGCAGTTTTTGCAGTTAGACTTGATACATTTGAAAAGGAAAAAAATGAAATAACTTTTTACTTGAGTTCCAATTCCCCAGATGACTTATCAATTTTTAGAAGGAAAGTACTACAGGAAGTTAAGGAGTTACCTATTTATGCAGAATATATTCATAGAGATGCCTATAATATATCCAAAAAATATGGAAAAGATGCATTTCTATTAATATACTTATTAGGGTCGCACGCAATGCCTTTTTTCTATAAAATTAAGTCAAAAATAGAAAAATTTTTCAGTAAATCAAAATTATTTAATTCTTTTACATTAGATTATATTTTACATTTTTTTACTAAATTTATTCCACATCCTTTATCTAAAAAATTTGACAAAATAAGTAATAAATTTGAACATCATTTAATTTTAAAATTTGATAAAAGCATCTACAATGACATTAAACCTATTGCATACAAGTTATTTAAAAATAAATCAAAAAATAATTTCTTACATTGCGATAAAAAAGAGTCAAAAAAAATTACATTAGCTAGATTTGTTATGGCCGGAGCTAATGTTAGGTATGCTAGAATTAATCCTAAAACAAACTCAAATTTATTAGCATTGGACATATCGTTAAGAAGAAATGATAAAAACTGGCATGAGTATTTATCTAAAGATTTAAAAAAGTATATTTATAAACCTATTTATGTTGGGCATTACTTTTGTCATGTATTTCATAGAGAATATGCACTTCATAAAAACGCTAATCCAGATGAAGTAAAAAAAAAGTTATTAGAAAAACTAAATAAAATAGGAGCAAAGTATCCTGCGGAACATAATGTAGGTCATATGTATCAAGCCGAAAAAAACTTAAAAAACTTTTATAAGAATCTTGATCCCACAAATACTTTTAATCCAGGGATTGGAAAAACTTCCAAAAAAAGTTGCTGCTAAATAAATATTGTAAAATTAAAATGAATAAACTACTTTTTTAATATGAATAACTATTCAAGAATATTTTTTATAATTTTAGTTTACTTTGCAAGCAGTCAGGTATCGTCTCAACAAACAATGGTAGAGGTTGATAGAATTATTGAGACAAATTTAAACCAAACGGTCCCTATTATTGGAACAATAATTTCCAATAAAAAATCAAACTTAATGGCACCCTTGCCTGGAAAAATAGACTCAATTCTATTTGAAGAAGGTGATTTTGTATCTAAAGGAAAACTAATTACTAGAATAGATTATGAAAAATATAAGTGGTTATATGAAAAAGCCAAAGCAATAGTTAAAATACATGAAGTTGAGTATAATAATTCTAAGACGGAAACTAAAATAAATTTATCTGACCTAAATAGAATGAAAGCATTAAAAAATAGTTCTGCTTTTAATGAAGCTAATTATGAAAAATTAACTAACCTTCATGAAATAAATCAATCTAATGAAACAAAAGCTTTAGCAAAACTTGAGTCTGCTAAATATGATATGAACATGGCACTTTTAGATTTTAAAAACTCTCAGGTAAGAGCTCCGTATGATGGAATATTGGAAGAAAGATTTATAGAGGACAAAGAAGTTGTAACTATTGGAACTAAAATGTTTAATATTGTTAGCAAAAAATATTTAGAAGTATTAGCAGAAATTCCAACTTTAAGAGTTACCAATTTAAGTATTGGAAATACAATCACAGCCATCACAGTAGATAATTTTAAAATATTAGCTTCTATAAGAGCAATTGGAGCAGAAGAAAACTCTAAAACTAGAACTGTAAAAGTATATTTGTCCTTTAATAAGTCAGAAGAATTAAGAAACTTATTTGCTGGAGAAAATATAACCTTACAAGTTCCAATTGGAGAAGGGAAAAAAGCTCTTACTATTCATAAAGATGCTATACTAAAACGTGAAGGCATATCTTTAGCCTATGTAGTAAAAGATAATAAAGTTGAAATAAGACCACTTAAACTAGGAGAGGCTGTAAACAATAGATTTATAGTTTATAATGGAGTTTCTTTAAATGAGTTATCTGTAATTAAAGGAAACGAAAGATTGCGACCAGGACAAGCAGTAAAATTAAAAGAAAAACAATAAAAATATTATGAATTTAACAGAATTATCATTAAAGAGACCTATAGCAATAGTTTCAGTTATTTTTATGACTATTATAATGGGCTTTATTGCTTTGGATAGAATTCCTATTCAGATAGCTCCGGATGTAAACAAACCTGTAATTAGTATTACTACTTATTGGTTTGGTGCTTCCCCATATGAAATGGAAAGAGAAATTGTAAATAGACAAGAAGAGGCCTTAAAAGGAATTGAAGGTGTAAAAAAAGTAACTGCTAGCACTAGAGAAGGACGGTCAGTAGTAACATTAGAATTTGATGTTACTGCAAATATGGATAAATCGTTACTTTTTGTTTCTAACAAACTAAATCAAATTGAGGATTATCCTGAAGATGCAGGTGAACCCACGTTAGATACTGCAGGATTAGATGATAATGCAATTGCATGGTTTATTGTTACTAAAACAGAAGGAAATAATGAAAATATTGCGGCATACGGAGATATAGTAGAAGACATTATACAAGACAGAATAGAAAGAATACCTGGAATAGCTAGAACTACTGCATACGGTGATAGCAAAACAGAACTAAGAGTAACTATAAATCCTGAAAAGTTAGCTTATTATGGGTTAACTGTTCCAAAAGTTGCAGAAATATTGAGAAATGAAAACTCTTCAATATCAGCAGGTGACATTGAAGAAGGAAAAAGAAAATATATTGTTAGAGCTGAAGGTGAAATTAAGACAATTGAACAATTAAACAATATTGTTGTTATTAGTGAGTTAGAAAATAGTGGTAGCTATGGAAGAGTAACTATTTCTGACATAGCAGAAGTAGAGTTCACCTTTAAAGAACCTAGATCAATTATTAGATACTTAGGAGCTTCTTCAATAGCAATAAACGCCGTAAGAGAGTCAGGTGCCAATGTTATTGAGGTTATGAAAGAAGTTAGAAGAACAATAAAAAATTTAAATGAACAAATCCTTCCTGATTTAGGACTAAAAATTCAGCAAGTATATGATGAAACTATTTATATAGACTCTGCAGTAAAATTAGTTACTCAAAATATCTGGATGGGCGGAATACTAGCTATAATAGTTTTGCTAATTTTTTTAAACTCATGGCAATCTACTGTAGTAATTTCTATATCTATTCCTATTTCTGTTGTTGCTGCCTTTGTAGCCATGGCATTACTAGGAAAAACTATAAATGTTATTTCTTTGGCGGGAATAGCTTTTGCAGTTGGAATGGTGGTTGATGCCGCGATTGTTGTTTTAGAAAATATATATAGGTTAAAGGAACGTGGTGAAAAGTTGACTAGAGCATGTTTAGAGGGAACCTTGCAAGTATGGCAGGCTGTAATGGTTTCTGCACTCACAACGGTATTAGTTTTTATACCTATTTTAGTAATGCAACTTGAAGCTGGTCAACTTTTGCAAGATATAGCAGTCGCCATATCTGTTGCAGTATTAATGAGTTTATTGGTTTCTGTAACAATTTTACCAGCTTTAACGAGTTGGATGTTAAAAAATGAGGGTTCTGGATTTCTTAAATTTAAAACCTTTGAAAAAATTGGTAAACTAGTTCAAAGTTATATAATTAGTTATGTTGAGATAGTTATTAATTCTAGAAAATTTTCTTTTTTGATTTCAGGAATAATTATTTTATCGACTTTGTCAGTATCTTATTTAATGTTACCAAAAATTGAATATTTGCCAGAAGGAAATAGAAACTTAATTTTTGGAATAATGCTACCTCCTCCTGGATATAATCTAGAAACTTTAACTGAGATTGCTGAAAATGTAGAGGATAAAGTAAAGCATCTATGGTCCTCAGAAACAGGTCCTAAAAGTGATAAAAATCAGCCTCCTAAAATAGATAATTATTTTTTTGTAGCAGGAGCTGGAGATAGAACACTATTTGGAGCTAGTGCTGTTGAAGAAACTAGAGTAAAGGAATTAATACCTGTATTAAGTAGATCTTTAATGGGAGAACCTGCCACCTTTGGTTTTTTTACTCAACCTGGTCTTTTTACTAGAGGTTATGGAGGAGGAAGGTCTGTTGATTTAGATATCATTGGCCCTAACCTTGATAATATTACCTCTGTAGCACAAAAAGCAGCGGGACTAGTTTTTAAAGAGTTTCCTAGAAATCTAGGGAATCAAATGAGACCTAAGCCAGCTTTAATTTTAGGAGCTCCTGAAATACAAATTAAACCTGATAGAATAAAGCTTGCTGATAATAATATCTCTGCAAAAGAACTAGCAATAGGAATTGATGCTTTTAATTCAGGACTGAAAGTTGACGAGGTATTGGTAAACTCAAAAAGAATGGATTTAACACTGATGGGTAAGGTTGACTTAATTAATGAAACACAAGGAGTGAATAGCATACCTATAGTAACACCAGAAAAAAAAATAATACCTGTTTCATCGTTATCTGATATTGTATACACAACTGGTCCTACACAAATTCGTCATATAGAGGGAGAAAGAGCTATAACTTTACAAATTAAGCCTGCCGATAATGTGGCTCTAGAAGAAGCTATAGATAAAATTCAAGAAAAAGTAGTTAATCAACTTGAAAATGAAGGACTCCCTTCTGATGTTAAATTAGATATTTCAGGTACTGCAAATGAGCTTACAACTACTTGGAAAGCTATGTCTACAAATCTATTAGTAGCAATTATAATGGTATACTTATTAATGACTATTTTGTTTGAGAGCTTTAAATATCCTTTTGTTATTATGCTATCTGTACCTCCTGCTGCTGCAGGAGGAGTTTTGGGACTGTTTATACTTAACCTAAAGTCCTTCCAACCTTTAGATATGCTGACTATGCTTGGGTTTGTAATACTCAGTGGTATAGTAGTTAATAATGCTATTTTATTGGTCCATAGAACATTACAATTAATAAAAAGTAGAAATATGACACCAGATAATGCAATTTTAGAAGCAACAAATAATAGAATTAGACCTATTTTTATGTCTACTCTAACAAGTGTGTTTGGCATGTTTCCTCTGGTTGTTTTTCCTGGCGCTGGTTCTGAACTTTATAGAGGTCTAGGTTCTGTTGTAATTGGAGGGCTTAGCCTATCCGCAATACTCACGTTATTAATAGTACCTCCAATGTTAAAGCTTTTTTTATCAAATAATACTAAATACTGATAATTTAATTCACAAATACTAATTTTATTTTATAATTATAATCATGTATAAGTATCAATATTGGATATCCATTACAAGTGATGCATTGTTAAAAATATGCTTTGGCTTTATATTTTTTAATTATGGCTATGCCAAACTAAATATGCTTTTTTTAGGCAATGGAGAAGGCTTAATGAATATGGTTTCTACTATACCTATTTTTGGCATTCTCCCTATTTTCTTTTCCTGGACATTAGCTTTAGCAGAAATAATAGTTTTTCTTGGTCTGTTATATGGGATTTTGAGTTTTCTTCCTTTTTCTAATTTAATAACCAAACTTTCTGGATTATTATCTTTAATAATAACAATTGTAATTATTTACCAACATATTTTTGCATGGGGTGATAATGTTTTTTCTTATGGCCCTTTTGAAATTTTGAATATTGAAGAAGGTAAAAAGTCAATCTTTGGTCAAATTTTATTCTTTCCAATATCGCTTTATATTATTTTTAGTAATTCTCATAATGCTAATTATATAAATGATACCAAATAGAAAAATGAGAATAGTAATTATTTACAACTTGAAATTGCTCAATAATATGCTATCTAATTATTAATAATGAGTAATTTAAAAGTATTTAATAATTCTACTAGGAGGAAATTTCTAAAAATATTAGGTGTCTCCTTAGTTGGAACACTTGGTTATTCCCTCTACAATAGTATTAATAAAAATAATTTAAAAAAATCATATTGGACTGGAAGTGTTATTAATGCTCCAGCAAGAATAGAAATTCATTCAGCTGATAATAAACTAAACAGTAATATAATAAAAAAAATAGATGATTTAGTTTTGACTTATGAAAATATATTTAACTTACAAAATAATAACTCAGAAATCAGTCTCCTAAATAGAAATAAAACTTTACATAATGCTTCTCCAGAGCTAATTGAAGTAATAAAAAAATCACAATATATATCCTATAATACAGAAGGGTTATTTGATATAACAGTTCAACCATTATGGGAACTCTATTATTCGAACTTTATTTTAAATAATAAAAGTTTACCTCCAGATGAAAATAAAATTAATGAAACTTTAAAACTAGTTAATTGGAAGAATGTAATAGTTAGCAACGACATGGTTTCGTTGCAAAATCAATCGTCTATAACGTTGAATGGTATTGCTCAAGGATGGATTACAGATAAAATTACAGCCTTACTAATTGCAAATGGCTTTACAAATACTTTAGTTGATTTCGGAGAAAG
>PCCU01000052.1 GCA_002732015.1 Candidatus Pelagibacterales bacterium | reverse complement strand
CTCGTATGGTATTGTACCGTCTGGTTTTATGACGTATGCTCTTATGTAATGATCTGCGTCTGGTAAATTCTGTGGTTGTGGGAACCAATCAAAACAAACATCTGTTGCCTGTAATTCTGTAACAAAATAATAGTATATGTGTTCTAATTCAAATATCCTGTCAATCTCTGCCTCTGGTATTATAGCATCATAGTATGCGAGTACAGTTGCTTTCTTATCTGCTGATAATGTATGATATTTACTGTTATCAATCACTACAACAAATTTGTCAGTTGCCTTTGCATAATCAGCAACTAGCATTTCTTTAGATTTTGGATTTAATGATATTAGTGGCATTAGATTTCTCCTTTGTCAATTAAATCAAGTATCTCGTCTAGTTCATTTACTAGAGTTGTTTGTAAGTTATATGGACTATCAATCTTAGTGACATCCATTCCATCAATATTTGTTGTTCCTATTGCCATTGCAAGATAGTTTACTATTCTAGTAGAGAACTTACTATACACTGACTGTGGTATTGTAAAGAAGTGTCCTACATCTGATAGATAATCTTTACCATCGTCAAGAGCAGCCCATTTTGGTGGTGTCATAGGAAATGTTACTGAGTTGGCAGCAATTTCTTTTTGTTCTTGTGGAATAACTCTAAGTTTTGCTCTGTATGATACCCACCTTGCTTTGTCTTCATCAGTGATAGGAGCATCACCAAGTTGTGTCCAGTCACTGTCCATAAGTAAAAAGTTTCTAATTAATTTAACTTTAGTCCAGTTTAATATTGCTGTTTTTGAGAAATGTGATGCGAGTGATCTCTCTAAATCATTCTCTTGTCCTTGTCTATACTCTGTCCACTTTTCAACGACTCTATTATACATATCTTGAATCTCATCTGGAAATGGTGATAAGTCAAATTGATATGATACCCATTTATATACGCCAGTCTTTTGATTGCGTTGATACTTAGTCTTGTTCATCTTAGTAGAACCATCTTTGTACTGCACAAATAGTTCTAACTTGTCTTTATCTGAATCCCATAGAGGATATAATATTGGAACTATATTAGCAGTCCAATAATCATCATCTATTGTTTTCAACACACCTTCAAATTGAATGGTCTTGTCAAAGGCATTCAAATAGAGTGATGTTTCTGATGGCGATGCTATGGTTGTCATTTATAATGCCTTGATTAAATACTTTACCCTATGGTATTTAGTTATGAGAGGAATGTTATTCTCTGCAGTCACGGTTGCAGTCGTAGTAATAGGTGTAGATGATGACATTGTAAATGTACCATCTGTAGTTACAATTCCTGCCTGTGCTGCTGTTACTTCCCTTCTCACTTGATCAATACCAGTGTCAGCATTGATAGGTAGATCACTCTGATCTAAGTTACCAGTCAATGTAGCACCACCAGTAGATATAAATGTGGTGAGCACTTGAGAATCATAGAAGAATGATATAGCACCAAGTCCATAGTTGTCATCAGTTGCTGGTGCAGATTGATATGTAGGTCCTCTATCTTGTTCTATGACTAAAGTTACATCATTTGCTCTAATTGAGTCTCCATCTGGTAATGTAACATCTATTGTCTGCCAATTAGGATCCTGATTGTTTGCCAACATTATTTGATTGAATAATGTGGTGTTATTAGATAGTCCTTTCTTATAGAATAGATTTATTGCCTGATCTGGGTTTTCTCCACCATTTTGTCCACTACCTCTGATTATAGTAAATCTTATCGTATTAACATCTGTTAAATCAAAGACTCCTACCTCTAACTGTCTCTTACCACCAGCAGCTGTGGCAGCACCTGTAAATGCTATGTATTCTGTTATCTTGTTGTTGACGTTGTTTGGTATTGCAACACCACCTACAAATCCAAGATTAGATCCAGTTCCCTGTCCAAATGCTCTTGTTTTTAAATTATTATCTGTAGATGATAACCATACGTTTCCTTGGAATGGTGCACCAATAGGATTACCATCACTGTCTCCCTCAAAATATGTTCCTAATGGTACTGTAGTTCCACCTGGCACTGAGGTTCCTGCCTGTTGTGCAAAATATTGTACATATATTCTTCCACTACCACCATCAGTTCCTTGTCCACCACCTTGACCAGCTGCTTGTAATGATACAACAACGTCAGTTTCTATTCCTGATCCAAATGATATGGAAGCATTAGCACCCTGTCCACCAGCACCACCAACTTGATCCCAATAGTTCTGAATATATGAGTACTGTATTTTTACATATCCTGTCTCTGATGGTAATGCACCATTAGAATCTGCATTTACACTTGTGAAATATCCTGCTCTGACTGCAGAAATACCCTCTGAACCACCAGTACCACCACCATTTCCATTATGTCCGATACCCGCTTGGCCACCAATACCACCTGGCGTTGAGTTAATGATACCGCAAGCAGCACCACCACCTCCACCACCACCAGCAGAGCATCCTCCTTGAGATCCACTACCACCATTAGCAAAGTCTATTGCTCCTGCTATTGTAAGAAGTGACTGTGTAGGTCCTGTAGCGTCACCACCAGGATAACAACCATCAACAGTTCCACCACCGTTGTTACCACCACCTGATCCTCCACCAGCACCACCACCGCCAGCACCAGCGATGAGGATTCCATTGTAGAATAGACCTGTAACACTACCACCTGATCCTGCGGTTGCACCATTACCCCATGCACCTCTACCACCAGCACCAGATATAGTTCCAGTAGCACCAAGTACACCAGGATTTCCACCATCTGGTTCGTATCCTGTACCAACACCACCTGGCCATGGAGGTCCCCAAGGTTGTCCTGTAGCAGGGTCGTTACCAGTTGTTCCTTGACCTGATGTTCCTGATCTCCTGTTGAAACCAACTCTACCACCTTGTCCTAGTTCCCAACTTAATGTTCCAGTCTGTGCTTCAAGAACACCACTTATTCTTGCACCTCTACCACCATATCCACCAAGTGCACCACTTCTACCTGATGTTGCTGTTGGCCAACCTGGCCACTGTCCTGTACATCCAGAGTTTGCGTTAGCATTACCAGGACCTCCACCACCACCAGAGATCTCAATTGCAATGGATCTACTTACTTCATTGACTAGTAATGTTGGTATCTGCCATGATCCATTTGTTGTAAATACTTCTTCTGGAGAAGAACCATTGATAGTTTTTGTCTGTGCTGTACCATTTCCACCTGTGGTTTCTGCTCCTGCCTGTGATGTTGATACACCTCCACCTAAAACATCATTACCACCAAGACCTGGTATACCACCAGCTTGTCCATCTTGTCCATCTACCCAACCTATATTAAATCTACTGTCATCTAATAATACCTGTGGAACCTCAATTGTTCCTCCAACACCAGCTGCTCCTCCGTTAGAACCTGATTGTCCACCAGTACCACCTGTGACTCTGATAGTGTAGAAATTACCATCAACAGTTATACCAACTTCTGCGTATCCACCATCTGTACCATTGTTGTCACTATCTGCACCACCACCGCCAGGTGCAGCAATAGTTATTACACATCCATCAACTTGTCCCTGTTGTGGACTTGGTTTTAATACTGTTGTTCCAGCAGTTCCAGTAAAAGTATCTTCTTGTATTGCAATAGTATTACCTGGCACTGTAAATGTTTGTTCTTTACCACCTACAGTTGTGTTCTGGTCAACGACATATATTCTTGGTGGCACTACAACTTCTGTCTCAGCAAAATAACCATTTGCTAATTTCACATTTATACTTGCTCCACCAGCAGTTGCTTGTGTAGGAGTTTCTCCATCTCTTGGTAATACATTAAAATTAGTGAGACTAAATCCATCTGTTACGATAGTAAAATTACCAACAAATTCTGATGGAGAAGCATTACTTACAGTTACAATATCACCTACTGATAAATTATGATTACCATCTGTATTGACTGTTATAAATCCACTGTTAGAATCATATGTTATTGAGGTAACAATTATAGTTGCAGACTCTGATACCATGTATTGGTATTGTCCAGCACCAGTATTTGATAGTGTTTCACCGATGCCATTAGTGTTACCATATGTTGCTGTCTGTGCATTTTGTAATGGTACACCAATCAGACCATGTGAGTGACCTAATGCACCACCAGCAGATCCATTTGGTTCAAATAAATTGACGTTTGCTCTACTACTAATATAAGTTACAGCAAACTTATCAACAGGGGTACCACTTAACTCTACAAGTTTTGTCTCATCAACCTCTACTGATAATATTCTATGACTGTGTGTAGGAGGGAATGGAAAAACATAGTCATCCATAGGTCCTACCCGATACTTGACTGATCCTGTCAAGTATGCTGGAATATCTGCTGTAATTGAATTGTATCCTGTACTCTTTACATCACCAATAACAAAGAACTCACCACTATCAATCAGCGTTGACTTAGGAATATACCATGAACCACCAGTTTGTCCAACAAAGTTGTTGATTGCATTTTCTGGTGTTGCTGTTCCTGCTCCGTTGACGTTACCAAATCCAAGTATCTTTCTTTGTCTGTAATCTGGTAAAGCAAAAGTTCCGATATTATATGGAAAATCTGAGAACGTAAATGATTTTTGTACGATGATCTCAGGGTGTGTGATTCCTGCTGCAGTAAAATTAATCAGATAATTTAATGTGTTGACAGTAGATATATCAACTGTATCAGGAAACCCTACCTCATATGTAAATACATTATTAAACTGATATGGAGAACTAGATGTGTCCTCTGATGGTTCTAGTAATGAATAAAATGTTTCTTGATCAAATACACTAGATGTTCCAAATGCACCATATGGATTTGTTATTAAATTATTGAACCTAAACACTGCACCATATGGATATGGTCTTTTTACACTTACTTTATTATTGCTAGAATCCCAATAAAATTTAAAAAATAACTTATTATTCTGGATAAATGATGCTTGTAATCCGCCAGGTTGGTTTGCTTGAGTCTTTGTAACTGATGCAGAACCACCATATCTGTTTTGTATAATACTGTATAACTCTGGGTAATCACGAATGTTTAGTTCTTTACCATCACAATACAAATGCTGTGGATATGCGTACTCAGGTTCTTGTGATGCTAAGTTAATATCTGCAAAGACAGGAAGAATCGTTCCGACAGGAGAGTGGTTACCAGTCTTATCGGAATAATAATTAGCGTATGAATTCCTGTATGTTGCCATTTTAATATTTAATTAAAAATTCTTGGACTAGAAATGGTTGTATATAACCATCTGCTTTGTTTTGTTCATTAACATCTATTTGAATTGTAGATGTTATCTCATCAGCAGGGATGTATGTTGGTTGTGTTACAACAAAAAAGTTATGTGGATCCTGCTCAAAAGGCATGAAATGTTTGTGTATACATTCTCTACCAAACTCTTCTACGTCAGTAACTGTATTATTAAGAGCAGCAAAAGCAGGGGTGTCTGCCTGTGAGTCAAATGGCACTTGAGTTGCTTTACTTACAAGTGCTGGTGTATAGTTTGCTCCTAATTTCTGATGAGTTGGTGGTTGTTGACCTGTTGCCTGTTTATAATCATTGTAATCGTTACAGTTTGCAGGTCCTTGGTTACATCTAGGTCCTGTTTTACAGGTCATATCTCCCTGATATGGCATATTTCCACAAAATCCTGTTTGTGGTGCTGTTCCCTCTGGAGAATACATCGGCCACCCTAACTGAGTACCATTACTACTACATCCAAATTGATAAAACTGACCTGTTGGTGTACCACTTCCATCTGGATTTAATATAGGAATATCGCCAGGTACAAGACACTGACCTGTATCTTCAAATGTACAACCATTCCAACATCCACCATAATACTCGTAGGTTTCCTGAGACGGACCTCCAACCAAGAAAGTAAAGCACTGATTTGATTTGTTTCTGTTAGGCATCAAGGCAGCAACAAATTTAGATGCTGCTGCTTTACATAATGGTTGAGTAGTATTGTCTGCCCACGATGATATGCATAATGTGGACTTAGATTTGTATGAGTTTCTACCAAACAAACTAAATTCACTCGTGGGTGATGCAGTTCTAGCTCTTTTACCATCATGGAAATGAGCATGTGGTTGGAATGCTGTATGTAATACTTCTGTTTCTTCTGTGTAGTTACCACTGGATCTAGCAAAACCAGGTTGTCCTGTTATCTCAATGGTTTGTGATGGTAAAAAGAAGTTACCTTGATATTGTATTTCAAATGATGTACCTATGTTACTACTAACTTCTAGTCCTACACCAGATTTTGTTATCTCTTGCTCTGCATCATTCAATAGATATGTGTCCTGATAATCTCCTAAGTTTGCACCAAATGATGTCTTAGTAGATTTTGCACTAAGATCTGGTACTTGAAATTGATTGTCAAGTAAAGTTGTATCTGGTTTTTTATATCTACAATTAGAACCTACACCTAATATGGCAGCAAGTTCTGGAAAATTTTCTGCTAGATAAACTGAACCATCACATCTCAAGTAACCAGCAGGAAGAGTTTGGTATACTAAAAGGTCTGCAGGATCGTTTGATGTCAATTGATTTGACCAGTTTATAATAGAACCAGTAAGTGTCCCTAGTTTTCCTTTTTCTTTTGAATATAATACTGCCATTAGTATGCTCTGATGATATACAATACGACTAAGGATGGTGTGTTTGGATTTATCTGTACACTCAATGCTCTGTCAACATTTATGGGTTCTATGTTTCCAGTAGTCATATTATTTATGAGTATAGTGTTAGGTATATTCATTTGTCCATTGGTCATTGTTATGTCAACGGTAAAATGATTGTGTGATCCTAATGATGGATCAGTAAAAGCATCACCACTATGGTTTAGTGTTACAGGATATGGAAAATCTCTACCAGCTGCTGTGTCAGGTGCATTATAATAATCATTTGGATCTGTGACTGGAGGAGTTGCACCACCACCCCTTCTCGCTAATGGAACTTGATCTGATTTATAATAATTAGTTTGTCCTAGATATGTGCCAGGTGGTGGGAATGGAGCAGTGACTGCTGGTTGCTGTACCTGTGACACACATGAGTTGTTATCTGCATATCCACCAGCACCAGGTGCACCAGTTGTTTGTCCATAACTTGGAATATTTCTATCAATACTTGGCACTAGTGGTATGACGTCAGATGATGAACCAAAATGCTTAAAATTATCACATGTAACTAATGATGTTGCTGCAGGGTCATATGCTGTCCAGAAAACTTCACCTGTATCAAATCTATCTGCTAATGGTTCTGCGTTAGAATAACCTACATCTGATCCTGTTGAATATTCATTTCCTTGAGTCTCAAAATATCCTGCTTCAAATAGACCTACATAAGCACCACCTAATTCTACAGATGGATATACAGTACCATCTGATGGTCTTGGATGTGTATGTGTTGCAGTATGTTCAACACCTAGTTTTCTAGGTATGGTTCTAATAGTATCAAAGTATGATGGTTCCTCAAGAGTAATACCTTTTATTTTTCCTGATAATTCTGCTGCTGGATCTGTTATAAACTCTGCATCAATATATGACAATACATTTGTTAATGGTTGATTGCCTTCAAATCCGTTTTTAGAAACATATTGACCTATGACACTTAATTCTACACCTGTCAACAAGTTTCCTTCTAAGTCAATTGGAACTGTCTGGTTTAAAGATGGTAAATTAAATACATCGTCGTCATTATAACTTGGATATGAATTAGATATACCAACAAATGGTTGTCCAGCCTCCACTACAGGACCGTATTCATTGCCTAGTATTTGTGCAAGAATAGGATAATCCTTTGCTTTGAGTTGAGCACCATTACACACTATCCAACCTTTTGGTATTGCATCAGCAACCAATGCTGAATCGCTTGTACTACCAGTCCATGGCATGATTGTACCGACTGGACTGGCTTTCTGTGCTTTTATACGGTTGTAACTTGGCATTTATTATACCTCCATTAACCACCAACCTTGTACACTAGTTGGGATGCCTATTTGATTATTACTATCAATCGCTCCAAGATATATTAATGCAAATCCTGCATTAGGTGTCTGAACTACGAGTTCACCAGATGGATAAGGTGTTATTCTATCTCCAAATAGTGTTCCAACCGCATCACCTTGTATTGGTGTGCCACTTGTCTCAGGAGTTCTGATGACCAGTGTAGTATCGTATTTCAAGTTACCACCTACATCAATCATTCTTACAACATCACCAGTTTTTGGTGCTGCTGGTAGTGTAACGATTAATGTCTGTGTGTTCTGAACATTGACCATGTAAACTATGTTTGCGATCAATGTTAGATCTGCCTCTGGTGATGCTGCTGATAAGTATCTAGTATGTCTTGCACCATTTGATGTGGTGAAGTTTTGTAATCCAAATGCATCAATTGAACGATCTTTCTTGATAGTATATTCACTACCACCACTGATGCCTAGATTCCTTACAGAGAACACATCTTCCTCTGTTGGAGTTGGTGTTGGTACACCTGTAACTGTCAATGTTGTCAGAGCAGTTACGTTACCTAAGTTATCAACTGAGAATGATGGTTCACATGCTAATGTTGTGATAACATTCTCTGGGCAAGATGTTGGATATAAGAACAAGTCACCTCTTCCTATCACACCAGCATCCCAGTTAATTAGACCTGAGTGGTCAGCATGTCCATCATCATTAACAAACTGGAATAGTTTAGTTTGTTTGACACTATCGTAGATTACGAAGTTACCACCCTCTAGAGTTAAGTTGTCTGTAACAGTTAGACTACCTTCTCTGTAAGACTTAGCACCATCACCAAGTTGCTCATCCATCTGACTGGTATGATTCTTGCCATATAACCTACCGTTCACATTGGTTAATATCTCAACACCACTGGATGTGTTACTGAATCTTAACCATTGCTTGTAATCTAGTTTTGTTTGTGAGATATATCCTCTCTCTAGAATTACTGATAAGTAATCGGTTGGAACTCCTGCTGCTAATCTTTGTCTGATCTGAGCATCAACCACTAGAGATTGTCTCTCATGTTTGATAACTCTTCTAACAACATCAGATTGCTGATGACTCATCTCAACTGTGCCTTCCTGTGCTCTAGTTGCAACGATTGTATTCGTTCCATCTACAACATCAGTGATTGTCATAAATTCAATCTGACCAGTTGTGCTAGTAAATGATGTTAGAGGTCCTACAGCGATTAAGTCACCAACTGTAAATTTACCAGTTCCTTCTCCAATCTGCTGTAGAGCAATTTGTAATGTTCCTGATCCAGAACCAGCAGCAGTTGATATAATAGTTGAACTAGCACCATTTGACTGTATACTTGTTGGATCTGCATAATAACCATATGTTATTATGTTATCATCATTCAACGCTGATGGTAGATTAGCATTTGTAAGAATACCAGCAGCACTTGACCATGCTAAGTTGAGATCAAATCTACCAGCATGTGTACCAATTGTTGTTGTACCTGAGCATGTGTCAACGTCAAATGTAGTGTTGTTACCACCATCAGTTGCTGTTATTCTCTCGTTTCTTTGTGCTTTGAATGTTCCTCCACTAACTGAAGAAGAACCAATTATAGTTCTACTTAAGTAGACAGCACCACCAAACACAAAATCAACAGTGGTATCTTGGAATATCTTAAGTGGTGATGAGTCTGTAACAACAGAAACTACATCTCCTCTCTGAAGATCAGCAATTGTCTTACCAGAAGTTACGACCTGTACATTTGTAATTACATTTGTACCAGCATTTGTATCTCCAGTAAACTCTACAGTTCCTAGAGTTCCACAACCACCATCCATGTTAAGTGATGAATTGATTGTTAGAACTGAGCCAGGTATGTTTGGATTACCAATCTGTACCTCACCAGTTACAGAGTTAACTACAAATACATCCTCATCTGGATCAGCACAATTAGATACTCTAAACTTCTGTACCTGTTGAGCAAGAGGTGTGATAACCTTGATATATTCTGGAACTTTTGGTGAGTCGTCTCTATCAACGATAACATAATCATTATTTGTTAGACTACCACCAAACTCTGAGAGATATACTGGGTCAGTTGCACTAGTATCATTGTCAAGTGGTTGCTCTGTCCATGTAGCATCAAACTGTACGTTGACCTTGTATATTGGTGTAGTATCAACGTGATTGTCTAATACACCACCAAATGCACCGAATGGACGTCTCTTAACCTTGATATAGTATGGTGCTT
>PCCU01000051.1 GCA_002732015.1 Candidatus Pelagibacterales bacterium | reverse complement strand
TTTTCCCCCTTCAACACCAATTCGATTATTATATAAATAAATCGTAGTCAACGAGGTATTCACTTTCAATGCCTCTCCGATTGCCTTTCCGCCTTCATCACCAATATAACTATGACCTAAATCAATATCAGTCAACGAGGTATTCACTTTCAATGCCTCTCCAATTGCCTTGCCGCCTTCAGTGCCAATATCATTATAACGTAAATCAATCATAATCAACGAAGTATTCAGTTTCAAGCCTTCTGCAATTCCCTTCGCGCCTTCATCACCAATATTATTATCAGCTAAATTAATCTTAGTCAAGGAGGCATTCACTTTCAATGCTTCTCCGATTGTCTTTGCCCCTTCAGCACCAATTTCATTCCTATATAAACGAATCTCAGTCAACGAGGTATTCACTCTCAATGCCTTTCCAATAGCATTTGCCCCTTCGTCACGAATCTTATTAGAACCTATGCGAAGCTCAATTAATGAGAAATTCACTTTTAATGTTTCAGCTAAAGCCCTTGCACCGTCATTACGTAAAAATAGATGTTCCAAACAAACATATTTTATCGATCCATTGCGTAAATATTTCAGTTTTTCAGCACTCACATATCTTCCTTCCAATATCCCATAAGCCCAGTCTAGCTTCCATTCCAGAAGTAAATCTTTTTGAAATTCCATAAACGCCTTGCACAATAACTGTACAGTCGAAACACACCTCGCATCAGGCAGAAAGTGTGAAATATGTCGATACAGATCCAAGTTTCCCTGCAGCTGTGCTTTACTTAAACTCGAATGCAATTCTTCTGCTTCAGTGCATTCTAACTTTCGTCGTTTGAGGTTGCAATTGCTCACATCATTGTCTACAGATATTGATGCCATTGTTAAATTTTTGGAATTGTATTGTTTGCGTTATTTGTTGCGTTGCTGCGTTGTATGTTGCGGTCCTTGTTGCAAACCGTGCGTGTTGATGTGCGTGAGTAGCTGAAGTTGTTAGAAAAGTTTTCAAAAGTTTTCAAAAGTTTTCAAAAGTTTTCAAAAGTTTTCAAGAGTAAAAATCCTTAAAAAAAGTGACTTTTAGTTTTCTATTAAAAAAAATTTTAGGGCCGTCTACAAAAAAATTTACAAATTTGAAGTTAGTTTAGGATTTAAGGAAAACAATTCAAAACTCCTTAAAATTATAAAAAAATTATTTTATTAGGAAAAATTTATTTAACATGAATTTACGCGGATCATTAATTTCTTTGGAAAATAACTCCTTTCTTGTTTGAACCCAATCACAGTTAGCGCATAAAAGACGACACAAAAGCATTTCCTTGATCAACAATGGTTTAGCGCGTTGAAGCGTGCACCTATTTTTGTTAATGTAATTGCTAATTGTAAAATTCTTTTTACTCCAATTCACACTATGATCGAAGATAAAGGCAGCGGCGTTATCTTCAGTGACTTGTTTTTTACAGATAGCACACTGTCCTCGCCTAAGTTTTTCTTCAACGACAAACTTTTGTTTTTCAATTTTAGTTTTTAATGATCTTAAACTTTTTTTGTCTCTACCTTTTAAATTTGCAACAGTTTGTGACCATGATTTTTTAGTTCGAAGAATGTGACAGCACCTACAACGAGGATCACACTTTAACAGCTCTTTGGAAAGCATTGATGTCCCACCGTTTCTTCCCCAAAAAATATACTCACTACAATTTACAATTTTTTCGCCGCGTATGTGGTCTGCTTGTATACATTCTGCATTATCTTCGCCACAGTCTATGCAATGGTTTTCCTTTTTCCACGTTTCCCATAACATCTTGCACGCTACAATCGGTTCCGACATTTTAGCGTTCATTTTTTGTCTACACAAAAAGCAACTCTTCGTAAGTTTCATAATACGCGACCGTTTGATTCGAGTAAAAAATTGTCTATCATATTCAAGACCACACGTAGAACACTTTTTTCGCAAAATGTTTGACATTAAATCAAATCGTGGCGTGCAATGCCATTGCTTTCGTTAAAGTTGTACGTGACCTCTTCGCGTGCATTTTTGCGAATAGATGCGTACTCTCGCTTTCTCTGCTTCCATGAAGACATGGATCCTTCTGAAGACACAAGGTCGTAATTGGCCTCTGCAAAAATTCCAAATGGTCCACTCGTATTGGATGCCGCTATTGCATATGTTCTAGCTAACCGAACTCCTAGACTAATGACATGAAACATAAATGCATATGTTAAGCCTAAATCTTCAGATTTGTCTGTGAAAGGATCACCTTCTGGTATGCCATCGGTGCACGAAGTTGATTTGATATCTTCTTCAGCAACTGACAACCAAATAATAGGCATGATAATGCTAGCGTGCTCTATAACAACGAGGGCCCAAAGTAATGGTTTATTTTTCGGTACAAAGGCTTTATAATCAGCGTTGAGACTAAGCAGTCCAATAATTAAATTGGCAGCAATGCTTAATGAAACTATTATGGCACGTACGAACAGTAGTAGTGTTATCATTTCTAATGCTGACCCTGTTCCCATGGAAGCCGTGACGGTCATAATAGAATATGCCATCCAAGCAAGGGTACCTTCTGCTATCCAGCCAAGCAAGGCTAGAAAAGTTAACACTGGGGCAACTGCAGCTGCCTGTGATTTTTGTCCACTTTTAACAACAGCGCCAACTATAGTTAACGGCTGTGCTAGCGACAAGAACACATCACCGAAAGGGTTACTCATTGTCATTATCTTAGACCTAGATTAATTATATACCTCCTTTTTCTTGCTTCATCAAGCATCTATATATTAGTAAGCAAGCAAGATTAAAGCATGACACAAAACTTTATTTTGCCAACTATCATCAACACCTTTTTAGGTATTTTTTTCTATGTTTTGATGGTAGAAATGAATAATTTAGAAGGCACTCCGCTTTTTGTATTTTCTACCATTGCACGCACATTCTATGGAACAATAACGAGTTTCCCTTTAGATAAAGTTCTACAAACAGTATTGGCTAGGCTATTGGTTTGGGTTGCCATCTTGTTGTTAGGACTCGATTGTTTACAAATAGTATCGCTTTTCAATCAGTTTGATGCCTACGATTTGGCTGACAGCCTTGCAATCCTATTTGGCTTCGTCTTTGTATTGTGTGATGTTGTTTTTATTATTCAATTGTACCGTCATTCTACTGAAATTCAAATTGTAGTCACACAACAGGAAGAGCCCAAAAAGGAGGAGATAGAATCTACAAATTCAAAAACGCGGGAAGAAGAGGAGGAAGAAAAAATAGTTCAAATTTTAGACGAAGTTTATGATAATAATAATAGTATGAGAAAACGAAAATCCAGAATTATTTTTTGAATCGAGCTGCTCGGACACCAAACACACACCTGCACACCTTGCAATGTACGCACGAACTGCAGAAACTAAAGATCATATAAAAAGTGAATTAAAATCATGAGTAAACGCAAGGATATCCTTCATAAAACACAATTAAAACGGTTTGCATGCCTCGTTGAACACGAGACTGTTACAAAGCTTCTTGGTAGCCAAAATATTGTCTACTATCGCCTGCCATCCTTGTCTGAATACGACTACATGGCACTAAGACGTGAGAGGCAACATGTAGACATTAAAAATGACTCTGCATCCATTCTGGCTGGTTATGATATTTACGGTCCTGCGATTGTATTTCGAGTAAAAATTGATAAAGAGAAAGATTGGCTTGTTAAAGATGAAATCATTACAGAGTTTATGATAGATGATGTTGAATGCGGAGAGTTACAAAACAAACTGGTAACAACAGAGTTTAATAAACAAAAGTTTGAAGACTATATGCAACTTGTGAATGAGAGGACGGGTCAGAATTTCGTTCCTGATGCGAGGGGTAGTCAAGTCGGGCTAGTCTTGAAAAGGGGCAACGCCACAGAGGTGCATTCGGTCGTTGATAAACAAGGCTTTATCTACAAAACGAAAACAGGAAGTACATTTCAGTTGTTTAGAGATAGCAACGTGTATCGATCAGTGTTTAGGCACGGAAAAAGGGTATTAGCATTGAAAAAATTTCAATATGCTGTTCGCGGACACCTTGACGATTTTCAAAGCTGCCTTACTAGCGATGGTAAGTTGATTCAAAGAGAACATGACATATATGTTCCACCCTTGGTACACGAAAAGTGCTATTGGAAGTTGCGCATTAAAATGCCAAACGTGAAGAAGCAACGAAATCTCTTAAAACTGAGGCCGCAATATTTGACAATGAAAGAATTGTATGAGTGCAAATTTTTCGATGAATTTGAAATGGAAAGCGTTAAAAATCATTGTAACGAGTTTACACAGATTGGTGCAACGTTTGAGTTTCTTTCTAATTTGGGAAAAAACACGTGGACTATATTTGTAACACGAATTGCAGAAGAAGACTACACAAAATTCAGCAAAACTTACCAGGAAAAATTGAAGAGTATGCTTTTGAAGCCAGGAGGTGAGACAACAGATCCTATTGGTTTACCGACAAAAAAATTGAGAGATATCAATTGCAGATATGCAGACTTAAAATAAATTTTAATCACAATCACTTCCTTCAAAAAAACTTACAAGTTCCGCCAATTCGTCCTCGATAAAAAGTAAAAACTCTCTATCCTTGACGCAGCTTCGACCTGTGCAAAAATCTTCTGTCTGAAGCTCAACCTCATACGTGCCGTCTGATTTCTCGTAAGTTACCCACCCGTTTTTTGTTGCTAGGTCAAGATGTTCTTTATCATCGGCATGTGCCTCAATCTCAAAGGTTATGTTTTCACCGTACGCACCACGCACATCGTGATCTTCTGCAAAGCGCCATAAGAATTTCCACGTTTCTTCCATGTTCGTAACACTTAGATAAAAGGTTAATGTATTTTCGTGAAATAAGACTTCGATCTTGAACTTCTATGAAAGTATGGGGACCATGTACGGTTTTTTACAGACCAAATACTATGATATTCTCTAGATTCCATGGTTTTTAAATTCACGCAAGTTACAAGTTTTATAACACCATCCTTTATTGTTTTGTTTCCTTTTATTTCTTTTTCATCGCCATCCTCAAACGTTATTTTTGTAATCAATACCTCTACGGGATCTACATCACCTTTAAAATGGTGCATCATAAACTTTCCAACTTCGGGATCCATTTGTAATAGATTATTTACGGTCAAACACTTATACAAATATCAGCTGCTTTCCGTTGTAAACCCCAGAAGCAATAAATACACTGTCGAAAGCAGTGCCTTTTCTCTGCAAATGTGTTTCAGGGTCGACATAATGCACCCGCATTGGCGGAACGACTAACTGCACATCATGTCTATCGTGCTTTTTTACCATATTACGAAAGGTTGCACTCGCGTAAACCCAGGCTGGTACAAGTAGAAGGAACGGTTTGTTTTCTATCAAAAGGCGCTCCAAAACTTTAAATTTTTGACTGAACGGTGGATTCGACAACAAAACTCGTGGTTGCCCATTTTCGTGCGGCCACTCCGTGTCAAAAAAATCAGTATTGGTTTCGAAAACATTATGACCTAAAGATTGCAGAGTTTTCGTAGACAGATTTGTACAACCGATAAACGGTTCCCATATGTCGGCAGGCACAGGCAATATTTTAGGTATTACGGCTTTGTAAAGCTCTGCTGGAGTTTCCCAATTATCACTATAATTTTTACTGCGTATCGCTGCCGCTTTAAGCATAGTATTAATTAAACGCATTCTGAAGAAATTATATACAATTATTTATAATTTTAAGTTTTCAAATCCAAAATTATATTGCAATGAAGCATCAATATCACGCGTTTGAGAATTGTAGACAAGTTCAACAGCTCGCATATGTTTGCATGTATCTTGAGATGGACAAGAACATGTTAATGTCCTAAATCCTTCTACTAAATTTCCCGAGATGTTGACGACGTAGACTGACTGTAACACATTGTTGACAATTACCCCTATGCCACCCGAGTTTGATTTTGTGCTGTTTGGCCCTGAAACAATTTCGCCAAAACGTTGACTTCGGACATACACAAAATCACGATTTTGACGATCCGAAAAAGGCACATATTCACAGTATCGGAATTGTCGGTTGGGAAAAAATGCAGTGTCTGTAAAGTAGCGTAAGTTTCTGCGTCCACTAAGTCGTGCAATGAAGACTTCTTGTGCGGAATTCGACGTGAGTGGGGCGTAGGTGCAGGTTGGTGGCACAATGCCTTTAGCTAGATTCTCAGCACGGTCTTCTATCGTTTCACCATATGTTTCAGTCCAAGGAACATTCAATTTATTCCCTGTCCTCGTTCTGAGATTGCTTTTTGAACCGCGGACATGACGTGGCATCACCTTGTTGCCTTCGTAGTTTTTTGTTTTATATAATCCTTCTTCTTCTTTAACCGATGCCTTCGACGTCGGTTTTTTTTCCTACTTATTTCAGAGCCGTAAAACAACATGCCACAAAATGCAGGGTCACTCTGTCCACCAAAGGATGGAGCTTCATACTCTTTTATACTACTGTCCTCTGCTAGACAACGCCTACCGCTGTCACAGCATTGACCTACATTGTTTCCCATAACACTTGTGAAGTGATTTAAAAAATGAACAACACCTATACATTAAGACAGTCCTATGTCTATGATATAGAGGAGAAAAAAAGAGGCTCATTTGTACCCATCATTCTTCATTTTTCAGGAGTGAAAAGCACAATCAATCATTTCTTTTATGATTATTGTGGGTTTGATGTCATCATCGAAAACGACTTATTTCTAGCAGTAGCAGACCATAGAGTACGCTTTTTATATGGCAGTGTTGCAAGCTTCGATGATGGCGAGGACGTATGGGTTGCTTGTTCAGAAGTCTTCTGTGACGAGATAGAGGACATGTATAGTATAGTGTTTCTAAGGCACCAATACAAACAGATTTTTAATCCCATGAACCCTTTGTTTTTAAAACCATATATGAACAGTAAGCACGGGTTAAATGTCCTTTTCAAATATGTATTGAAGCAAGGCAAGTTATCATTTATACCCTTGCCACAGGAACATACAAGTGATTCAGCCATTGTTATTCGAACAGGACAAGGGAAGAAAAAGCGATATATATTTAATCTGTTTCTTATAAGACATTTTAGCGCGTTACGAATACAAAAAGCATGGAAAAGCAGACATTTGTAAGCAAATTAAGGCAAATGACACAACAGGCACGAAAAGAACAACTAGATAGAGAAATGAAAATACGCTACGATAAAATACAATCAAGATGGAATAACTACGTTAAACATTGTGATAGTGTAAAAGTAGGAAAAAAAAGAAAGTAAAAACCTACTTTCGTTGTGTCATTTTTAATATCCCAAATGAGCAAAGTCATCTTCATCGTTTGCATATGCATCTGTGTTATGGTCGCCATACTTAAATGTTTCAATTTTACCTAAGTCAGGTTGATTTTTTAAAACCCTCGGCATGGCTTTTTCAATAAAGTCGCGTGTCCACCCGTCAACAGACCGTTTCGTCCATCTTTGAACTTTTAGCAATTCGTTCAGGTCAGCTTCAGTAAAATTTTGTTCATGATAATTTCTTTTTGAATCAAAACCAAGTGCATCGTGCACAGCATGCCAATACTTCACATAAGCTTCAGAAAGGACTGCCTTCGCTCTTTTATTAAACTTTTTCAGCCGCTGTACTTCACGCTTTTTCTTCAAAACCGCGAAAGAAGGCATTTTTTCGAAGACCCTTCTTATACATTCATTTCGATCGTTGTCATTAGACGTTGCGCATGCTAACAAGGTAGCCGTCTTGTTGATAAAGAACCTTTTAACATAGTTCTCTTCATCCTTAAGTGGTACAAGCAACTCCGTCATCACCAAACCGTAGTTATTATGACCGTCCCTATACTCACAATGTTCTTTTAGAACAGTTGCTTTTCTTTCAAAATCCAAATCTGCCAAACTTTCGTTGTAGATGGCAACAATCTCCTTTTCCCCAGTAACTGTAAACAATTCAGGGTCAATCATATCATTTTTCTGTAACGGAATGCTCATCCCTACAGTCAAGTTTGTCATGTCCGCATCGACAAGTGTACTTTCGTTAACAACGTTTCTGATAACTCGTGGCATTTTGTATTTTTGTTTTGGTTTTTTTTAGGTTTTGTGTTTTGTGTTTGTGTTTACGTATGTATGTACGTGTGTGTGTGTACAAGTGTGTGTGTATGTGTGGGTAGGCCTATTTTTTTGTAATATTGTAATAAAAATAAAATAGTTTTCAAAATAGTTTTCAAAATAGTTTTCAAAAGTTTTCAAAAGTTTTCAAAAGTTTTCAAAAAAGTTTTTTTGTAGTAGACTTAAAATTAGGGTTAAGAAAAAAATAATACGCATCACCACCTGTTCCCTACACCGCTCCAACCTTTGTACTCCAACACCAGTTTTGTACTCCAAACGCCATCATGAACTTATTTCTCTTAAGCAAATCCGCAAGACGCTCAGCAAAATATCAATGCAATGTGCATGTCAATAAGATGCTTCTCGAAGCCGTGCAAATGTTGTATACGGCATGGTACGTAAACCGTAAATCGTTGCCAAGCATGCATAGACCTTTAAAACCGTTCAAAAAAATAAGGAATCACAATCATCCTATGGCAAGATGGGTCCGCAAAACGAAGAATAATTATCGTTTTACGCTACGTCATGCGTTTGCTCTGGCGAAGGAATATTATCAACGAAGTAAAAAAAAAATCAAAAAGGAGCATGCTTGTGTAGCGCACCTACAACGTCTAGAAGAGTGGGGGTTTCCAGAGAAAGAGACTTCTGAGACGTACATAGCGAAAGATGATCTTTACGCTATAATTGACGTACCAAAAGGTGTTAGTCCTTTTCCGTTGTGTTTTGGGAAAGAACGAGAAAAATATTTGGTCAAACGGAATGGCAAGTACAGTGCTACGTACAGTTATCGATCCTATTACAAAAGCAAGGAAGAGACGATGAAGACACGTTTTGAATATCCAGCTGAAAAACCTTATTTTCTAAAATAATTTGAAAAGTTTTTAAAAAAAGTTTTCAAAAATTTTTTTTTATACATCTACATGCACAGAGATACTCCTACACACCTCAACACACCTACACACCTCAACACACCTACACACCTACACACACGTACACACCTACACACTTACACCTACACAAACTGTTACAGACGCACATACCAAAAGCAAAAACACAATGCCAAAAGCAACGACAGCAAAAGCAAAAAAAGAGAATATCAAGAAAGAATTGGAAGCATTCAAAAACAAAGAGCTTCGAAAACGAGGCGTGGTACAACCATTCAAAATTGACGATATGCAAGTGGATGAACGGATAAAGTTTGCCATAAAACTTCTGATTGGCGAGGAGGTGGACATATTGACCACAGCAAAAACAGTCAGCAATTATTTTCGAGAAGTGAACAAGGCGGACAAGAAGTTTGACAGGAACTTAATTAAAGCGAAAAAAGATTATACTGGCAAATCGAAAGAGGAGCATAACCTGTTGCGAATTAACAACTTTTATACAAAAGAATATAAGTTGGATTTGAATGTATGTTGGCGTGACAAAGATTCAAAGACAAGCAAGAGGATGAAGAATTCGATCATTAAGCCTGACATGTTGAAAAATTCTAAAATTTTGCAGCATAAGTGTGAACACGACGTAATCTATCCCCAAATGGAGAAATGGACTCGCAATATGGCTAAGTGGTACGCTGAAGCAGTAGATGCTTAAGGAAAGCAACTATTTCTATTGCAGAAGGCAGAAAAAAAGTGATTTAAAATGAAAATTGTATTTTCTTGTAACTCGGATTACAATCGAAAATTCGTCTTTCAAAAAATACATCTAATTACAAGACTATGCGAGGATGGTCTATTTAAAAAAATAAAAAAATTTCGTGTTTTGAAAGAAAAAAAATTCTACTCTTTAGTCTATAAAGTAGATGTTTTATCTGAATTTGATTTGAACTTAACGCCTTGGCTACGAATCATCGCAATGAACCTGAACAAGGAGAAATATTACAAGAAAAAAAATATGAAGACTGTGTTACATGTTGATCGGCATCTATCGTGCTGCTTTGTCGAGCTCGACGCACAACGCGTTCGCAAAAGGAAAAAGCGAAAACTAAAATAATCTATATTACATTTTTTTCTATGATTTTAACACTAGGATGAGAGCAAGCAGTGCCATACTTTTTTGCATGGTAGCAGTGACAGGCTGCTATATTTTTTCTTTTCCGTATTATGGTACTGCGTTCGATATCAACACCGTAACGTCCTCAAGATTAGGGTTGCCACTTAACGATGACCACAAATGCAACGTCAAGAGTGATGCAAACACTTCGCTTTTGATGGCCTATGCATCAGGATCTATTTCATTGCTCATCACCATATTATTAACCGTGTTTGCGCTGACCCCGAGGAATACGCAAGGGTGGTCGGTAAACATTGTCTGGATAACATCTACCATTACTCTTATTTTTCAGCTGCTCGTTTTCACTATCATAGTAGCTAGAATTTCTGTTTGGTTTCTAAGTTGCACCAATCCTTCGAAAATAGAAGCCTCTTGCCCGACCACACGCTACAAGGAACTTCGAGGTGCTATCACAGACGTCGAGCAATGTAATTTTCACCCAGTGACATTGACTTTATTTCAGTCCGAAAACGATTTGTTCCTCGACTGCCTGAATGAGATAGAATTTACAAATTATAATGCTGCATTTGCTAGATATGATGTGCCAGCCTACTACACTAGTATGGCATTGTGTTTGCGAAATGAAACTGGCCAGTTAGGACTAGACCTTTCATGGTGCTACTATTATGGTTGCAGTAAGGAGTGTAACCAGGACATGTATCTATTAAACGCGAAGTGGTTTGCTTTGGATATAGCACTTCTTGTATTGATTTTAGTAGCATATATCATAGTGATGAGTGAATTTTATGTCCAGAAAGGAATTAAACGTAGTTGACGAAAATGTAAAAAAGACATTAAAATTTTAATATTACTTAAATCCAGATAACCAACCCGTAAATTATTAAAAATAATAAAAACGCAATCCACAAAAGTAAGAGTATCTTACCCGTTGTAGTAGCTAAGTTTGGTACACATGTTGGCTGATAGCAACAGGAAAGATTGTAAGCCAAACATATACATGATCGATCATCTTCTTCATTATAATAACAACAATAAAATTCAGGGTTTTTTTGTACAACCATCTAAGTCCACAAAAACTCCTTAAATTTGCTTTTTTTAATCCTTAAATATCGAATTAACTTCAATTTTCGATTTTTTTTTTACGGCGTACCCAAATCCAATTTTGGGCTGTAACAAATTTAGTATTTATTTAAGGAAATAATATAAAAAATTTAAGGAGAAACCTTTTTTTATAGAAACTTAAGCTGAACCTCATGCATGGGGTCTTCATGCTATGTTTATACTAAATGAATTTTGTAGTTTTATGGTAGACTAAAATAGAACGAAGTGATTTAAAAAAAAGTTTTCAAAAATTAAAAAAGTTTTCAAAAAAATCTAAAGAAAAAATATAAACTGAGTTGACACTTCAGACAGACATCCACCAACACAACCATACTTTACGCACACGCCCATCAGGACTCCACGAACACTACCCATATTGACGCACGCAATGGCTGACTTTATGGAACTTGAAAATGATCTTTTAAATGCGAAAGAGTTACTGGAGTCTTACAAACGACAAGGCATTCAAGAACATTTATTAAACGAGGTCAGAGTGCACATTCAACACTTAAGCGAAAAGTTGGAGCATCAAAAAATTGCGGATAGTGATAATTCTTCTGATAGATTTGACGACGTGATGCATGTACCAGAAATTCAATCTAT
>PCCU01000050.1 GCA_002732015.1 Candidatus Pelagibacterales bacterium | reverse complement strand
GTCTCTTAACTGTAAGATTATCCCAAGAAAATTTTTCTCCCTTAGAAATTTTTTTAGACGCTACTAAACTTCCTCTTATAAATTTTCTATTTTTTAGTTCTGAGAAGTTTGGTTTTTTTATCCCACTGCCGAATATATTTTCTATTATTCTAATACTATCAACCATGTTTTTAAATTCATTATATGACAAGGAAGCTTTGTGATCTGGTCCTTTCATTCTTTTATTTAAAGTTAAGTGTTTTTCTATAACGGTAGCTCCCATGGCTACTGCTGCAATAGGGACTTCTGCTTGAATGGAGTGATCAGATAATCCATAAGGAAGTGAAAACTTTTTACCCATATTCATCATAGCATTTAAATTAGTTTGGTTTGTGGGAGCCGGATACTCAGATATGCAATGTAAAATAGTAATATTTTTTTTTAATAATTTTATTTTATGTCTATTTGAATTTAAGAAATTATTAAATTCATGTTTAGTAGGATGCTTTTTTTTATTAGAAAATCCAAATAAAATCATTGATAATGCTAACTTTATTTCTTTAATATTTGAGAGGCCAGTAGATAAAATTATTGGCAACCCACTTCTTGAAGCATTCAACAATAAAAATGGATTAAACATTTCTCCTGATGATATCTTTATTCTTTTAATTTTAGCTTTATTTTTAAGAAACTCTAAACTCTCTACATCAAATGCAGTAGACATAAACTCTATATTTTTATGTTTGCAGTATTTTGCTATTTTAAGAAACTCAGCATTTGACAACTCTAAGGGTTTAAGAAGTTCATATTGTGTTAAAATTTTGTTATTTGACCTCTGGTAGTTGCATAGCATTGCTCTTTTAGTTAAAAGTTTAGCAGCATTAAAAGTTTGAAATTTAATAGCATCTGCACCTGCTTTTGCTGCTAGGTCAACAAGCTTTAATGCATTATTTACGTTACCGTTATGATTGACTCCTGCTTCAGCAATTATAAATACTTTATTTTTACTCACTTTTCAATTCCTTTAGTAAAGAATAAGAAAATTTTACACACCCTATTATTACTGTATTTAATTTTTTCATTTATAGAAATTTATATCATAAAATTTTTTAAAGATAATATTTTTGTAATCTATTTTATTTAGAGTATAAGCAATCTTAAGTGCTGATTTTCCTTTCCCGTATGGATTTTTTTTCAATTTAGCTTTCTTAATAAATTCTTTTTCTAACCCTAGTTTTATACTATCTAAAATAGATTTCTTTGTACCCTTAGCTTGTATTACTGATGCTGCCTGGACCCTACCATTTTGTCTTTTTCCAATGTTAATGGTAGGAATACCTAAACTTGGTGCCTCTATAATTCCACTAGAAGAGTTTCCTATAATTAAATTTGAATATTTAATTAAGTTAAGGTATCTGGTCGAACCCAAATTTTCCACAAATATACTTTTTATATTTTGGTTTTTAATAAATTTTTTAATAGTTTTTATAATAGCTAGACCATAAGTATCTGAGTTAGGGTAAGTAAATACTAAATTTGTTTTTTTGAAATTTAGTAGTACTTTTAATAAATTATTTAATTGTAAATTACTAGTTTCTTGATCCAATGTTAATGGGTGATAAGTAATTAAAAAAGTTTTATAATTTATATTTAAATCTAAAGAATTAAATAGTTTTTTTTTAGATAAAACTTCCAAATTTTTTATATTATCTATACCTAATGCACCATGGTTAAATACATACCTTGGGTTCTCTCCCATTTGGACTAGTCTAGTGTAATACTTTTTTGTAGAAACAAAATGAATATGTGACATTTTGCTAATAGAATGCCTTATGGCTTCGTCAATTACCCCTTCCGTTGACTCTCCCCCGTGTAAATGTGCTATAGGAATATTATGCAACATAGCAGCTTGAGCAGTCGCTAGAAGTTCATATCGATCACCTAATAATACTATCACAGTTGGTTTAATTTTAAGAAGTATTTTTGAAACCTTTATAGAAGTATTTGCCATTTTATTTATAATGTTTAGTGGACTATCTCCATCTATCTTGGAATAAATTTTTCCCCAAACAGGAATTTTATCTTTTTTAATTTGATTTATAGTCTTACCATATAGTTTTGAAAAATGTGTTTCCCCTAATAAAAATCCTGCTTCTAAGGTATTTATTTTTAATAATTCTGAAACTAAAGGTTTTAAAAGGTAATAATCCTGTCTACCTCCACTAAATATAAGTACTTTTTTTTTCATATATTTTTTTTTAGCATATCTATTAGTATATTAATTATTAAATCCTGGTCTGCTTTTTTTAAATTTGCAGAACTTGGAAGACTAATTGCATTTTTATATAATTGATAAGATGCATTTTTACCTATAAAAATATCTTTTTTATAGGGTTTAAGTAAATTAATAGGTTTCCATAATTTTCTAGCCTGAATACCATTTAAATTAAAAATATTAATAATTTTATTACTTGATATTTTAGTTATTTTGCTTTCATTAATCAAAGTAAATAACCACCAAGAACTATTAACCTCCTCTAAAGGTTTAATATAGGTAATTCCTCTAATGTCTTTTAAAGATTTAATATATCTTTTAGAAATTTTTTTTTTCAAGCTTAAATAAAGACTCAATTTTTCTAATTGTGCTAATCCTAATGCGGCATGTAGGTTAGACATTCTATAATTATAGCCAATTTTGTTATGTATAAATTCGTTTTTTTTATTCTTTGCTTGAGTTGATAAGTATTTTACTTTTTTTGCTATCTGTTTTGAATTTGTTACTATCATACCACCACTACCTGAAGTAATAGTTTTATTTCCATTGAAACTAAAGCAGCCAACGGTACCAAATGTACCAATATTTTTTCCACTATATGTCACTCCTATTCCCTCTGCAGCGTCTTCTACTATTTTTAAAAAATACTTTTGACCAATTTCTTTTAGTTTTTTTATATTTAAAGAGTGTCCTAAAATATGTACAGGCATAATTGCTTTTATTCTTTTTTTAGAAATTGAATGATAACAAATATTTTTCCTTATGAAGCATCTTTTGGACAGAAAGTCTCTAAGCAAAGCTAGATCTAAGTGGCCTGTATCTTTATCTATATCTATTAATATAGGTTCTGCTCCTACATACTTAATAGCATTTACAGTTGCTATAAAAGTAAGATTAGGAGCAATCACTAAGTCTCCCTTTCCTATATTCAATGATAGTAAAGAAAGATGTAAAGCAGATGTTCCGCTACTACATGCTACAGCATATTTTACACCAACTTCCTTTGCGAATCTATTTTCAAAATCTTCCACAAATGGCCCTACGGAAGATACAAAGTTACTATTTATACATTCAAGTAAATACTTTTTTTCATTTCCTTTTAATAAAGGAATATTTAAGGGTATAATTTTTTTCTTATCAGATAACTTTTGCATTGAACATACTTAATTTATTACAATACGTATTCAGAAGAATCTCTTAGTCTATTTTTTCTTTTATATTCAGTCCACCATTTTATAGTTTTTTTTAGCCCTTCTTCAAGCTTTACCTTGGGACTCCAGCCAGTAGCTAAATTTAATTTTTTAGATGATGCTACTAGATTTAACACCTCTGATTTCTTCGGTCTTACTCTTTTATCTTCTACTATGATATTTTTTTTTGAATTTGTGATATTTATTAATTTTTGTAAAACATATTTCATTGAATAAGATTTACCACTTCCGGCATTATAAACGGTTCCATACTTAATTTTTTTTTCGCTAAGATTTGCTAATAATATGAATGCACTTACAGTATCATCTACATAATTAAAATCTCTTTTTGGCTCCAAATTGCCTACTTTTATAAAATTACTATTTTTATCTAAAAGCTGTCTTATAATACTTGAAATAATAGCTCTTTCACTTTGTCTTGGTCCATAAGTATTAAAAGGTCTTAAAATTACAGCTGGCAATCCAAAACTCAACACAAATGACTCTAACAAATGGTCAGCAGAGATTTTAGTAGCAGCATAAGGTGATTGGGCTTGAATAGGATGATTTTCTGTTATTGGGATTCTTCTAGCAGAACCATAAACTTCACTTGTTGAAGTAGAAATAATTCTCTCACAATTATTATTTAACGCCGCCTGATATATATTTAATGCTCCCATTACATTAGTTTCTATGTAAGATTGTGGCGCATGGTAGGAATATGGGATTGCTATTAATGATGCTAAATGAAAAATAATATCTACTTCCTCTGTGCTTTTAAAAATAAAATCTCTATCCCTAATATCACCAGCTACTATTTCTAACGATGAACTAGTTTTTTTATCAATATTATCAAGCCAGCCTCTATTTCCAAATGAATTATATGCAGCTAATGCTTTAACATGGTATCCTTTTGATACCAAATTTTCGCATAAGTGAGACCCTATGAATCCGTCTGCTCCTGTTACAAATACTTTTTTATTTTCCATTATCTCTTTCTTATATTTTTAAAGAATTATTTTAGTGAAAAAATTTTTTAAATTCCTTTAAATAATTGTTTCAAATACCTATTAAATTATATTACTTTAGTTAAAATATAAACTTATTTCTTATTATTTCTCAGTTACATAACTCATATAATGCAATAGTAGTAGCCTGTACTACGTTAATGCTATCAGCACTGCTTTCTTTGATGTTAATTCTAGTTAATACATCACAGTTCTCTCTTACTAATTTTCTTATTCCATCACTTTCAGAACCTAAAACTATAGCTTTTTTTTTAAAATTAAAATTGTTATTTTTTATATCAGTACACTCAGGTAGGTTTTTTGATTCTAGACCTATAACCCACCAATCATTATTTTTTAAAAGCTTTATAGTATTATTTAAATTATTAGATACATAAATATTAACTCTGTCTAGTGCTCCAGATGCTATACTAGAAATGTAAGAATTTTCTTCACTTCCCTCATGCTTTGCAACAATTATATCCTGTACACCAAATGCCATACATGTTCTCATTATTGCACCCAGATTATTAGGATCATTTATTTTATCTAAAATTAGAATAATATTTTTTTCTATTTTGCTACAAACTACACTACTAAATGTTTTTTTTTGAAGTTTTTCTACTAACAACGCTGCACCCTGATACTTTGCTAAAGACCCTATTTTTTGAACAATATATTTTTTATTTTTAATTTTAATATCTATTTTCTTACCTGAAGTTTTTTCAGTATTCATTAATAATTTTTCATAAAAAAATTTTTTTTTTTCTTCAACAACAAACTCTAAAATTTTTCTTTTGGGGTTAATTAGTGCAGAAATAATTGAATATTTATTATAAATCCAATAAGTTTTATTCATAATTTCCCTGCTAATATTTTGAGCAAAATATTATTTATTATAATTATATTAATTAAAATGTCTTTATTAAAAGTTAATCTTAAGAAAAAATATTTAATTAATCTTAATCATATGGCATATTTACATATGTATAATTTATAAGGTATTGTTAAATAGTTTTATGAAACACTTTCGAAATGTTTTAAAAAAAAAAATTCCATACAGAGTTTTTTTAAGGTTTGTTATTTATTTTTATTACAATATATTTCTATTGTTAAAAGTAAACTATAAGTATCCGTTTCTTAAAAAGAAAAAATATGCAACTCTTCACAAAAATGGGTTTTTAAAATTTCATGTTGATAGAAATTACAGAATTTTGGAAAGCTATGAATTTAAAAAATTTTATGAAAAACTTATTAAAATAAAAAAAAGCAGTAATAATTTAGGAAGAGTCATTTATAATTCTGCAGACGTAATTAAAGACCCTTTTTTTAAATTATTAATAAATAAATCAGCTATTAAAGAAATCTGCGATGACTATTTTAAACTTAACTACTCTTTAGTTACCTCAGAAGTATGGTGGGGTAGACCAAATTTTAAATATTCTGGATACAACCTTTTTCATAGAGACAGGCAACACCTAACTTCTTTACATTTTGATTTAAATCTAATTGATATGTTTGAAGGATCAGGAGCAGTTGAAGTAATTCAAAAAGATTATTCAAAAAAAATAAAGAACTATTGGGGTGGAGAAATGGTAGAAAAAATAGATGATATTACTAAGTACATCCCTAAGAAACTATTAAATGAAGCTATTTATTCAGGTTATGGAAGACAAGGTACAATTTTCTGTTATAACTCTATGCTGAATTTTCATAGAGGGGGTATTTGTACAAAAAAAGAAAGGCTAATACTTCATATTTGCGTCATGGAAAATGTTTATTGGAGAAAAGAAAGGTATCCAATCTGGCAAAATATTAGTTAGATGATAAAGCTCCTAGAAATTTTTTGGTTTATTATTTTTAAATTTTTTAGTATAAATTTAGAATAATTATAAGGATTTTTACTTTTTTGTAGAGCTATAATATAGTTGATGAAGTCATATACACATTCTGATTTCAGGAATTTGCCGGATTAGCTCAGTTGGTAGAGCAACTGATTTGTAATCAGTGGGTCGGGAGTTCAAATCTCTCATCCGGCACCACTTTTTTATCGTCTCTTTATAATTTTTAATATATATTACAATATTTATTATGAAATTTAATTTTCCTTTTAAAAAATATGATATAAATAGTTTTTTAATTAACTTGGTAAAAGAATGCATATTACTAGCCAATTCCATTAAAAATAATTTTATAAAATATAAAGAAGATGGATCACCTATAACTCAATTAGATTTAGAACTAGATAAGCTAATATACAACGCACTAGCATCACAAAAACTTGGAATTCCAATAGTAAGTGAAGAGAGAAAACATTCAGATGAAATTTATAAGAATACAGCTTATTGGCTAGTTGACCCTTTAGATGGAACTAGAGGTTTTATTAACGGTAATTCAGAATACACTATTAATATAGCTCTTATATATGAAGATGAACCAGTGCTAGGAGTTATTGGTCATCCTCCATCCAACAAAATTTGGATTGCTAATAACAGTAATTTATTAATTTTAGAAAACAATAAAATTATTTACAATAATAGTATAAACTTAAATATAAAAGAAACTAAGACAATTATCACTTCAAGGCATGTTAGCAAAAAACTTTCTGAGTTTATAAATTATTTTGATAAATACAAAGTTATAAAAACATCTTCATCATTAAAGTTTTGTGTTCTTGCAGAGGGCCAGGCTGCCTTGTATCCAAGATTAGAAAAAATTTCTAAATGGGACATAGCTGCAGGTCATGCTATTGTAAATGCTGCAGGTGGTAGGCTTTATGATTTTAATAAAAATAAAATTTCTTATAAAAGTGAAACAAAAAAAACTAGTCCTTTTTTTGCATTATCTAATACACAATATGAAGATGAAGTTTTTTTAAATTATAAAAATTATCTTTTAAATAGTTAGAAATGAAAATATTAAAATTACAACATACTACCCTTTTAATTATCTCTGCACTAATTTTTCCTATTGCACTTTTATCTCCTATTTCTATGTGGATATTATTATTCTTCCCCAGTTTATTTTTTTTTTATCTTAAAAAAAATAAACTTGAATATTTTCAAAAACCTGACATTGCTGAATATTTAATAGTTATTTTTGTTTTATTTTCTTGTATAAGTTTATTTTGGACTAACAATACTCATTTCGGAATTAAGAATTCTATCAGCATTTCTTTTTTATTAATATCATTTTTAATAATTAATAAAGAAAAACTAACTTTTCCTAATATAAAAAGTATAGAAAGAGTTTTTTTAATCTCTTATTTAGCAACCACTATTTTTATTTTGATGAATGTTTATTTTGAATTAGGTATAAAGCCTTGGTTAGGATTACTTTTTGATAAAGCTTTTACTAATAAAGAAATTGAAGTGGGTAGTTATTTTAGTTTTTTTAAAAATTTACAAAAGGGAACTTATTCAGGATCATACCATCGTGCCCTGACAGTAATTAGTGTATTCTTTTTTATTATTGCCTCCTTATTTCACAAATACAAAGTTCTTGTTTTATTTACTTTTATAATTACTTTTTTTACTCTTTACTTTGGTGGAAATACTACCGCCCTTATTTCTTTTAGTCTTGGAACGTTAGTATGCTTACTCTTTTATGTCTTAGGAAAGAGCGTTTTTTTTCCACTTGCAGTACTAATAGTTTTATATTCTATCCTTTCTCCTTTAATATTTAAAAATCTGCAAACAGATTTATGGTATAAAAAAAACTCCTCTACTTATGTTAAAAAAAATCTCGATTTTAAAAATGAAAGCAACCTGCTAAAAAATATAATTAAAAAAGTAGAAAGAAAAAGCATACATAGATTAATAATATGGTCTTTTAGTTCGGAAAAAATTTTTGAGAAAATATTTATTGGCCATGGATTGAGTAGTTCTAGAAAAATTGGTGAGTCCAAAAAAATAGAGCTAATTGAAGAAAGAGATTATAAAATAATAAATAAAGAAAGTTTTTCATCAATTCCTTTACATACTCATAATAATACTATACAAATTTGGTTAGAGCTTGGTGCTATAGGGATTATACTATTTTATAGTTTTTTGATACTTTTTTGGTATAAAATTGTTTATAAATATCCCCTTAAGAAAACTCAAAGCTATTGTATATCAGGATGCATAATAACAATTTTTTTGATTAATCAATCTAGTTATGGACTATGGCAACCTTGGTGGATTGCTTCTGTTATGATATTAATAATATTTTTTAAAATATTTAATAAAAATTATGATGGCTTTATCGATATTACTAAAATTCCAAGAACAATTAAACAAGCACCAAACCAATAATTGATATCTAGTTTTTCATTAAAAAGTAACATACTTAAAATAGGAATAATTACCATAGCCATTGCTGTAAAGGGATAGGCTAAACTTAGAGGTATTTTTTGTAATATAAATAACCAGAAAAAAGTTGCGCTAGCATAAATCAATATGGCAATAAAAAAGTACGGGATTTTTATCAAATTAATTATGAACTCATGTATAACGAATGTTTTCAATTTATAATTAAATTCCAACAATATAACAGCGGTTTTTTTAAATAATAGTTGTCCAGCACACATTAAGAATACAAAACATATTAATTGTATAAAGTTTATTACAGACAATTTATTCCTATTTACCTTTTATATATCTTTTGGTGCCCTCTCCCGGACTCGAACCGGGACGTCCTTACGGACAAGGGATTTTAAGTCCCTTGCGTCTACCTATTCCGCCAAGAGGGCATTTTTATTT
>PCCU01000049.1 GCA_002732015.1 Candidatus Pelagibacterales bacterium | reverse complement strand
TACTATTATTTTTTAAATACCACTCATAACATATTATATTTACTGACATAGCTAAATTTAAAGAACCAAATGCCCTATTTGTAGGAATGTTAATTATCATATTTGCTAATGCTAAGTCACTATTTTTAAGCCCAGCTTTCTCTGGACCAAATAAAAATCCAATTGCGTTAGCATTTTTGAAATTTTTTGAAATTTTTTTCATAGTATTTTTAGGATCTCCCACAAAGCTATCTAAGTCTCTTTTTCTGACAGATGTAGCACATAAGCATTCTATGTCCTCAATACTTTCTTCTAAACTATTGAAAACTTTAATATTATTACTAATTATATCATAGGCTCCAGCCGAACTTGAAATAGTCTTTTTATTTGCAAAGTTTACTTTTGGATTTACTAATCTAAGGTTTTTAAATCCAAAATTTAGCATTGTCCTCAATACCATTCCTAAATTTTCAGCAAGTTGTACTTCATTTAATATAATACAAGGTCTTTCAAAGCTTGTATTTTGAGAACTATCCGTACCTGCCATTTAATTTTCAAATTTATTTGTGATAGGATACCTTCTCTCTTTACCGAATGCTTTTAATGATAATTTAACTCCTGGTGGAGCTTGTCTTCTTTTGTATTCTGATTTAAAAAGCAAAGAACTTACTTTTTTTACAATACTAACTTTAAATCCTTTTTTTATAATTTCTTTTATAGAATATTCTTTTTCAATTAAAAGATATAGTATTTTATCTAATTCATCATAAGAAGGTAGACTATCTGTATCTTTTTGATCAGGTCTAAGTTCAGCTGAAGGAGTTTTACTGATAGAATTTCTAGGAATAACTTCTCCCGGTGGTCCATTAAAATACTTTATTTTATTATTATTTCTCCATATTGCCAAATTATAAAGATCAGTTTTATATATATCCTTAATTGCATTAAACCCTCCGTTCATATCTCCATAAATAGTAGAATACCCAACAGACATCTCACTTTTATTACCGGTACTAATTAATAAATAAGAAAAATTATTTGAATAAGCCATAAGTATGGCACCTCTAATTCTAGATTGTATATTTTCATCAGTAATATTATTTACTTTCTTAGCAAAATGCTTAAATAAATTTTTATAAAATACTTTATGAATATCTTCTATTTTAAATATATTAGTTTTAATTTTTAAAAGGTTTGCGGTTTTTTTTGCATCAATTATGCTTCCTTTAGAAGAATATTTAGATGGCATCAAAATACCTATTACATTTTTGCTGCCCACAGCATCTACAGCAATTGCCGCACTAACTGCTGAGTCTATTCCTCCAGATAAACCTAGTACTATCTTATGAAATGAGTTTTTTAAAAAATAATCTCTTAACCCTAAAGTTAAAGCACTCCATGTATTAAACTCATGCAAATAATCTAAATTATTGTTTTTATCATTTTTATTATTTAAATATTCAGGAAATTTAATTACTTTATAGTCTTCTTTCCATGCATAACACTTCTCTAATAAGTTACCTTTTGAGTCCATAAAAAATGAATTTCCATCAAATACAAGTTCATCTTGTCCACCTACTTGATTTAAATACAATAAAGGAACTTTAGTTTTTTTAACTAGTTTTTGAGCAATTTCTTTTCTTTGAGTAAATTTTCTTGTTTCATATGGGGATGCGTTAATACATATAAATATATTAGCTCCATTTTTTTTTAAATAAAGTGGTAGGGAACTAAACCACATATCTTCACAAATTAATAATCCTATCTTAACACCCTTATATTTTATGGTATCATATTTTTTTCCTGATTTAAAAACTCTCTTTTCTTCAAATACACCATAGTTAGGAAGTTTATTTTTATAAATTATAATTTTTTTCTTTTTATATAGAAATATACCTGCATTATAAATCGCATTATTTTTTTTTAATGGAGCTCCTAAAATAATTGCTATATTTTTCTTGAGACAAAATACTTCTAACTTATCTAGAATATTTTTAATTTCATATAAAAATCTATCCTTTAAAACCAAATCCTCTAAGGGGTATCCGCTAATTGACAGTTCTGGAAATACAATAAGATCTGCCTTATTATTGTATTTAGATATATTTGTAACTATTTTTTTGTAATTACCTAAAATGTCTCCAACAGTCGGGTTTATTTGTGCTAATACTATTTTCACTAATTACTCTTTTATTAAAAACTCTCTACCTTTTTTCACTAGGCTTTTTCCATCATATTTTATAATATCTGCTGTAGCATATGTTTCTTCCCAATTATTAGGTATATATGAACCTGTTCCTATTACATCAACTGGGGCATTTGCATTAGAAAAAAGCAAACATTTTTCGGGGTTAAAACCAGAGGAAGCTATGATTTTTACTTTTTTCCAACCATTTTTATCTAGTATATTTCTTAAGTAAAAAACTGATGATACACTAACACCTGTACCTACTAGCCATTTCATTTCTTGTTCATTTCTATATGTTTTTATTGAATTAGGAGAATATTTTTGTAAAATTTTATATGATTTCTCTATATCTAATCCTTCTACATATCGACCTCCATGAGTATCAAGTCTGATTGCTAGTTTTCCTTTATTAGCATATTTACTAAAATACTTACAAACTTCTAAAGTATCAGTTACCTCTTTTCCAAAATAATCTACTAATACAGTCATGTCTTCGTTAGGAAAAGTGGCATAAAAAAGTTTTGCTGCTTTCAAAGTAGATTTTGCAAAACCTATAAAAGCATGAGGCATTGTTCCTAAACCTTGCTTTTTACCAAAATAATGAGAAGTAGCTGCACAAGATGTTCCAATAAAACCTTTAGCTTTTTTTTCCTTCTTTGCTTTATTAGATCCTACGCTTGCACCGTAGGCCATTAAGTCATGCATGCTAGCTCCCGCACAATGTCTAGCATCCATTGCCAAAAAACTTGTTTTAGGCATTTCTCTACACATTGTATAAGCATTATATGCTGCAACAGATGATGGTCCTATTAGCTGTAAATAAATAGTTTCTAGATCAACTAATTTTGAAAAATAACCTGTTATATACATTAAAGGCTCTCCAGCACCTACCCAATCTCCTTCTTTATGACAAAGATTGATTTTAAATTTAGTTTTTCTATTTATTTCTACTTGCTTAAACCATTTTAACGCTATTTTAGGGCAAAATAAAACTGGGCGTCTCATAAATACTGCATAAGTAACTCTTGTATCCTTATTTTTTTTTATTATCTCCTGTGTCTTACGAAAATAATTGTCAGTATTATTTTTTATGAAACTTTCTAGAGATAGCTTAACCAAAAATCACCAATTAATTTGTTTTTAAAAATTCAGAAATTTTAAACGCTAATTCTACACCTTGATTAGCATTTAATCTAGGATCACAGTGAGTATGATATCTATCAGATAAATTTTCTTCTTTAATTTCTTGTTCTCCACCTACACATTCAGTAACATTTTGACCTGTTATTTCTAAGTGAATTCCTCCTGGAAATGAATCTAATTTTTTATGTATTATAAAAAATGCCTCTATTTCTTCTAATATTTTATCAAATGATCTGGTTTTATAACCATTATTTGATTTATAAGTATTTGCATGCATAGGGTCGCAAGACCATATAACTGTTTTTTTATGACAATTTATTTCTTTTATTAAACTAGGTAAATTCTCTTGTAAGTTTTTTGCACCCATTCTAGTGATAAGAGTTATTCTGCCTGGTTCATTTTTCGGGTTTAACTTATTTATTAAATCAATAATATAAGAACTTTCTGTTTTAGGTCCTATTTTTACTCCAATCGGATTTTCTATACCTCTTATGAATTCAATATGAGCTTCATCTAACTTTCTAGTTCTTTCTCCAATCCAAAGCATGTGTGCTGAACAATCAAACCATCCTCCCATAATTGAATCTGTTCTGGTTAGTGATTCTTCATAATTTAATAATAATGCTTCATGACTAGTAAAAAAATCAACCTGTTCAAATTCTGATTTATTTTTTTTTCCTATACCACAAGCCTTCATAAAATCTAACGCTTTACTAATACCGTTTGCTATTTCTAAAAATTTACTTTTAGTTGTTTGTTTAACAAAATCTAGATTCCATTTATGTACTTTTTCTAAATTTGCTAAACCCCCTGTGGCAAATGCTCTTAAAAGATTGAGAGTAAATGCAGATTGGTTATAAGCTTTTAACATTCTATCTGGGTCTGGTTTCCTAGCAACTTCATCAAACCCTATATCATTTATAATATCACCTCTGTAAGAAGGCAATTTCAATCCATCTTTTATTTCATAATCATCTGATCTTGGTTTCGCAAATTGACCAGCCATTCTTCCAACTTTTATTACTGGCAAAGAAGTGGCGTAAGTCAATATTGCAGACATTTGAAGCAATACTTTAAAAGAGTCCCTCAAATTATTAGCGCTGAAATCAGAAAAACTCTCTGCACAGTCTCCTCCTTGTAATAAAAAAGCTTTTCCTTCAGCAACATTAGATAGCTTTTCTTTTAGTTTTCTTACCTCTTCTGCAAAAACCAAAGGAGGCAATTGTTCTATTTCAGTTTCTACTTTTCTAACATGCTCTTTGTTTGCATAGATTGGCTGTTGACTTATAGGAAAGGTTCGCCAAGAATTTTTATTCCATTGTTTATCCATATTTATACTCTTTTCAATTTTCTTGATGGTCCTTTAAAAGTAACAAACTCTTCTGCAACAGTTGGATGAATTGCCATGGTATCATTGAAATTTTTTATTGTTGCATTAGCTTGAATCGCTATAGCTAAAATTTGAATAATTTCTGGGGCTTCTTCTCCTAACATGTGTGCAGCTATTATCCTATTATTATTACTATTTACTAATAACTTAATATATGTCGGTATTTTATTATTAACAATAGAATACTTTAAAGAAGTAAACTTGCTTTCATAAACATCAATATTTTTATATTGTTTCAAAGCTTCTTTTTCAGTTGGACCAATACTACTTATTGGAGGAGATGAAAAAACTGCAGTACCAATATTTTTAAGGCTAACTCTATTATTTTTATACTTTCCAAATAATTTGTCACTTAAGTAATTACCTTCAGCTATGGCCACGGGGGTTAAGTTAAATCTGTCTGTTACATCACCAATGGCAAAAATATTATTTATGTTTGTTTTAAGATTAGTATCAACTTTTATCGCCTCTTGTTTAGTTGTTCTTATTCCTATTTTTTTTAAATTTAAACTTTTTACATTAGCTTTCCTTCCTATAGCTACCAAAACTTCATCACAATAAAAACTTTTTCTACTTTTTTTAAGTAAAAGTACTTTAGTTTTATTTTTGACAAATATTTTCTTTACTTCTTCATTGAGATAAATATTTATACCTTTAGATAACAACATATCCTTTGTAAGACTAATAAGATTAGCATCAAAACCTCTTAATAAATCTTTTCTACAAATCAAGCTTACTTTAGAACCTAAAGATGCAAAAATAAATGCAAACTCAATTGCAATATATCCCGATCCTATAATAGATAATTTCTTTGGTATTTTTTTAAGTTCCATAATCTGGTCAGAGTTTATGTAGTATTCTTTTCCTTCAATACTCAAGTCTTTTGGAATGCCACCAGTTGCTATGATCACCTTTTTAGCAAACAATTCATTATTTCCTACTTTTACAATATTTTTTGTCTTCAAGAAGGCTTCATTGTAAAAAATTTTAACACCTGCTTTTTTAGCATTTTTAGCATAAATACTTTCCAGTCTTTTTAATTCTAGGTTTTTATTTTCAACAAGCTTTATATAATTTTTTGAAATATTTTTTATATTCCATCCATATGCACCAGCATTACTTAAAATATTTTGATATTGAGATGAGTAGAATAATATTTTTTTTGGTATACAACCTCTTATTACACATGTTCCTCCCATTCTATCCTTTTCACATAAAGCTACTTTAGCACCATGCAAAGCTGCTATTCTTGCTGCTCTAACTCCTCCGGAACCACCTCCTATTACAACTAAATCAAACTCTTTCATATTATGCATTATCATATTTGTTTTAATATAGAGTTAATATTTTTTTTATATTCGCCAAATGTAAATTTTCTTTCGTATTTTTTTATAGAATTTATTCTAATTTTTTTTCTTAGGCTTACATTATCTTTTAATTTTATAATAGCATTTTTTAATTCACACTTATTATTTTTTTCAAATAATAATCCATCTATGTTATTTTTAATTATATCTGAAGGTCCATGACAATTCGTGCTTATTACAGGGATCCCTCTAGCCATGGCCTCTATTATAACCAGACCAAAAGGTTCCTCATATGAACTACTACAAAATACATCTAATTTTTTAAAAAACAGATCTTTATTTTTAATCCATCCTAGTAATTTAATATTAGTATTATTACTAGAAATACTTTTGAGATTATTTAACTCTTTACCATCCCCTGCTATTAGTAACTCTATATTATCAATTTCCATACAGGTTTTTATTAAAAACTCAAAACCCTTCTTTTTTACTAATCTACCCATTGCTCCTATTACAAATTTTTTTTTATTATATGATAATATTCTTTTATGTAATTGATTTTTATGTTTTTTTTCTTTATCAAGAGAGTTAGGTATATAAATGGCCTTATTCGGATGTATCTCACTTATTTTTTTTTGCATAGCAGTATTTACTGTAATAATTTTATCAGCATAAATAAAACTTTTAAATTGTGTTAATTTATCCGTATGAAAAAACAAGACAATTTTTTTTTGAGGATAGTTAACTCTTATTAACTTTAATAACTTACTATTATGAACAAAAATAATATCAGATTCTTTTAATATATCCTTTATATTTTTTCTAATATAACCAAACTTGATAAAAAAACTATCTATAAAACTAATATTTTTTATAAATGAATTTTTTATATTTATTATACCTTTTAAAAATTCTTGGTTATTTAAAATACTTCTAGTTAGGAGTATTTTTATTTCTTGACAGTTTAGTGATAATGCTCTGGAAGACGTTTGAATCATTTTAGAAATTCCTCCAGGCTTTTTATCTAAAGACACTACTGTAAATATTTTATTTCTTAAATTTTTCAATTAATTAATTACTTATGCCATCAAAACAAATATATTTGATTTCTAAATATTCATCTAATCCCTCTGCAGCACCTTCTCTTCCTATACCAGACTCTTTAATACCACCAAATGGAGCAACTTCAGTTGAGATTACCCCAGCATTAACACCTATCATTCCATACTCTAAAGCTTCTGCAACTCTCCAGATTCTACCTATATCTTTACTAAAAAAATAACCAGCTAAACCGTAATTTGTATCATTTGCCATTTTTATAACCTCTTCATCACTAGAAAACTTTATTAATGGAGCTACTGGTCCAAATGTTTCCTCATAAAATATTTTCATATCATTCGTAACATTTGTCATTACTGTAGGTTTATAAAATTGTTTTCCTGCATTATCTATGTCTCCCCCAGTTATTATTTTAGCTCCTTTATTTTTTGCATCACTTACATGATTTTGCACTTTTTCAACCGCAGCCATAGTTATTAATGGTCCTATTTGTGCACCATCTTTTCTTCCATCGGAAACTTTAAGCTCTGAAGATTTTTTAGCTAGCTTTTCTGCAAATTTATCATGAATTTTCTCATGAACAAATATTCTATTAGCCGACACACATACTTGCCCACTATTTCGATATTTATTAGCCATGGCTCCCTTCACTGCTTCATCAAGATCAGCGTCTTCAAAAACTATTAAAGGAGCATGTCCTCCTAATTCCATAGAAACTTTTTTGATTGTAGAAGCAGACTTGGCTATTAAAGCTCTACCTACATTGGTGGAACCTGTAAAAGAAATTTTTCTAACATTTTTATTTGTACAAAGTTCATCTCCCACTTCACCTACATCTTTCTCAGAAACAGATATTAAATTTATTATTCCCTTGGGCACACCTGCACGATTAGCTAGTTCCACAAGAGCAGTAGCTGAAAAAGGAGTAGTTCCTGCTGGTTTTATGACAACTGGACATCCAGCAGCTAAAGCTGGTGCAACTTTTCTAGTAATCATTGCAGAAGGAAAATTCCAAGGTGTAATAATTCCACATACTCCTATGGGCTGCTTAATTGTGATGATCCTTCTATCTGCTAAAGTAGAAGGGATTGTTTTTCCATATGCTCTTTTTGCTTCTTCCGAAAACCAATCGGTAAACCAAGACGCATACATAATTTCTCCTTTTGAGTCGCTTATAGGTTTTCCATTTTCAAGTGTCATTATCAGCGCTAAATCATCTACATTATCTAAAATTAGCTGATGCCAATTCCTTATTATTAAGGATCTATCCTTTCCTGATATTTTTTTCCATTCATCCCAAGCTTTGTTTGCCGCATCTATGGCTTTAATTGTTTCTATTTTCGAGCAATTAGGCATACGTCCTACTAATGATAAATCAGAAGGGTTATAAACATCAAAAGTTTCACCGCTTAATGAATCAGTCCACTTGCCATCTATGAAACATTGTTGTCTAAATAAATTTTTATCTTTTAATTGCATGCCTAAATCTGTTTCATCAAAATCCATAATAACCTCCAACCTTATAAATTAAATATACTTTTTAACCAAATCTATTTTTATCTTTTGTGCCGGGCGAAATAAAGCAAAATAGTAAAAAAAGAGAACTAACAATAACTAAAGCAGTAGACATATTAATAAGAATTATAGACGTATTAGTCATTATTGTAAAAAAGAAAAAGTTCAAACTTAAAATTGGTAACAACAACCACCACCCAGATTTATCAATATCGTGTAACCTTCTTACACTTACACTAATCCCAGGTAGAAAGGTAACAAAAAAAATAAATTTAGAAAATGAACCTGAATATTTTTCAGTAAAAATATGCTCCAATCTATAATCTAGTCTAAAAGAAGCGTAAGCAATAATTAATTTAAATAAAGTCCAATACCAATACTCTGCTCTATTAGCTCTACCTTTAAATATCAAATATTTTTTAAAACATGTTATAACTGCTTGATTAAAATCTATATAAAATTCTTTTAAATACTTTAGAAAAAATCTTATTACTTGATTGAGGTTCATATAATTAGCTAAAATTTATAAATGAATAATTACAATATTAACACATGTACTATTAAAACTAAAATAGGTAATTTTCTATTAGAGTCAGATAAAAGAATTATATTAAAGTTTATTCCAACAAAAAATCAATTACCTTTTAGTAATTCTTTTTCAAATACTATCCAAAATCATTTAAATAACTATTTTTCCGGAAAAGAAAAGAATTTTTATTTTAAAATTAGACCTTTTGG
>PCCU01000048.1 GCA_002732015.1 Candidatus Pelagibacterales bacterium | reverse complement strand
TAATAAAAAAAATTACAAATATAGATAGTAAAATAGAAAAAATTTCTGAAAATACTTCTTCTAGCAACTCTGTAGGAGGTATGGAAACAAAAGTTAAGGCAGCTAAAATTGCATTAGCTGCAGGATGTAATATGATAATTACAAAAGGAAGCACTTCTAACCCTATAAAAAAATTATTTGAAAATGGAAAAGCTTCGTGGTTTTATTCTGATACTAGTCCAAAGACAGCAAGAAAAAAATGGATCTCATCACAAATTAAAGCTAAAGGCAGCATTATAGTAGATGATGGAGCTGAAATTGCTTTAAGAAAAGGAGCTAGTCTGCTTCCAGCAGGTATTATTGAAGTTAATGGTATTTTTTCTAAAGGTGATACTATAAAAGTTTTGAATAAGAAAAAAAATTTAGTTTGTATTGGCTTTTCATCTTATCCTTCAAAAGATGCAAAAAAAATTGCTGGATTCAAAAGTAATGAAATTAAAAAGGTATTAGGTTATCATCAAAAGGATGTAGTTATTCACAGAGATGATATGGTTGTAAAAAATGGAAAGTATTAAGAATAAAATAATAAATATTTGTAAATCCTCTGTTAAAGCATCGCAATATCTAAGCAAAACCAAAAACACGGAAAGAAATAAAGCTTTAAAGCTCATAGCTAAAAAAATAATTAAAAATAAAGATCATATTTTAGTTCAAAATAAAAAAGATCTTGCTATAGCTAAAAAAAGTGGTCTTTCAAAACCTTTAATAGATAGACTTTTACTTGATGAGAGTAGAATATTGAATTTATCTAAAGATGTTTTAAATATTGCTAAGCTAGAAGATCCAATAGGAAAAATTCTGAATAGTAGAACTAGACCTAATGGATTAAAAATATCTAAAATTACTGTTCCATTAGGATTAATAGCAGTAATTTTTGAGTCAAGGCCAAACGTTGCATCTGATGTGGCAGCGTTATGTATAAAATCTCGAAATGCTGTTATTTTAAAAGGAGGCAAAGAAGCAAAATTTACTACAGAAAGTATTATTAGGATTATTAAGAAAGGACTTGAGGAAGCTAATATTGACAACAGAGTAGTATCATCTTTAAATGATTATTCAAGAACATCAGTTAATATTCTTCTTAAAATGGATAAATATATAGATGTTTTGGTTCCTAGAGGAGGTAAGTCGTTAATAGAAAATGTTAGAAAAAATAGTACTATTCCTATCTTTTCACACCTTGATGGTATTTGTCACACTTACATTGATAAATATGCTAAAGAATCTACTGCTGTAGATGTTACTTATAACGCAAAAATGAGAAGAACTAGTATTTGTGGAGCAACTGAAACTATTTTATGTCACAAAGAGGCCGCAAAAAAAATCTTACCGAAATTATTAGATAAGCTTGTCAAAAATAATTGTCTAGTAAAAGGAAATAGTAAATTAAAAAAAATAAATCCTAAAGTTGTGTTAGCAAAAAAAGAAGACTGGGCCACAGAATATTTAGATGCGATAGTTTCCATTAAAGTAGTAGGAACTATAGAAGAGGCAATAAATCATATTAATGTATATAGTTCAGGTCATACTGATGCAATTATTACTGAAAGCTCTAGTGCTGCAAAAAAGTTTTTAAATAGAGTAGATAGTGCAATTGTAATGCATAATACTTCTACTCAGTTTGCAGATGGCGCTGAATTTGGGTTAGGAGCAGAAATTGGTATTTCTACAGGAAAATTACACGCAAGGGGGCCAGTAAGCACAACAGAGCTAACTACTTATAAATACATAGTGCAAGGAAAAGGGCAACTAAGGAAATAATATTATTTTTGCTAATAAAAATTTAAAAAATTTAAATATTGGATTGTTTGGTGGTAGTTTTGATCCAGTTCATCAGGGGCATTTTCATCTAAGCAACCTTGCAATTAAAACCCTACAATTAAAGCAAATATGGTGGTTAGTTTCTACTCAAAACCCTTTAAAAGAAAACCCTCAAGAAGACAGTATTAGGCGTTTAAAAGAAATTAAAGATAGAAATAAAAATTATAAAGTTATACCTATGGCTTTAGAACTACAGTTAAATACCAAATATTCATATTATACCATAAGTATTTTAAAAAAAAGATTCCCTCAAGTAAACTTTTTTTGGATTATAGGTGCTGATAATTTACTTATTATGCATAAATGGTATAATTGGAAAAAATTATTTTATATGTGCCCTATAGTAGTATTTGATAGACCGAATTATTTTTATAAATCGATATCGTCAAAAGCTGCTAGGTACTTTTTAAAAAATAGAATGCCTGTAAAATTTTTAAATAGCAAAACCAGAAAATCCTTGCCTAAATGGTCTTACGTCAAAAATAAATTAGATTATAATTCTTCATCACTGATAAGAAATAACATTAATTAATATGCAAAAAAACTCTTTAAAGCTTTGCAAGTATATAGAAAATACTTTATCTAAAAACAAGGCTGAAGAAATTACAGTAATAGATTTAAAAAGAAAAACAAGTATTGCTGATTTTATGATAATTTGCACAGGTACGTCTAATAGACATCTAATTGCTTTATCTAACTACCTCAATGAGGACTTAAAAAAACTCCACCTTAATATGTTAAATATAGAAGGGCAAAAAAATGGCGATTGGATAGTTGTTGATACAGGTGACATTATCATACATTTGTTTCGTAGTGAGGTTAGAAAATATTATAACTTAGAAAAAATGTGGTCCTTAAACTAAATTTATTCATGATAATTCTTAGCTTATTAATCAAAATCAATTTAAAAAAGAATTACCTTTTACATTTCCAGAAAATTTTATTTATAACAATTTTTTTTTATTCTTTTATAAACGAAATACTCTTAGCAAATGATGCTAAAAATCAACTTAAAGAAATTGAAAAGGAATTGGAACAAAATGAAAAAATCCAAAATATACTAAAAATGAAACAAAAAAAGATTAATACCAGTATAAAGGAGATTGAAAGCGTTCTTAAAAAAAATGAAAAAAAAATAAAAAATTATTTTTCCGATCAAAAGCTAATTAGCTTAGAAATTAATAAAAGTAAAAAAAATAAAGAAGAAATACAGAATAAATTAACTTTGTTAACAAATAATAAAAAAAATATTATTTATAGTTTTATAAAAGAAAATCATGAGTCTATAAAAAATTTAGCTGACAATGAAAGTAAAGAAGCAAATGCAATATTGGTAAATATTTATAAAAGTATTTTAGTAAAGATTGATTTAAATAATAAAAGGCTTACAGAAACAAATATGCTAATTAACTCTCAAGAAGAAAGGTTAGCTAAATTAAAAAATAAACTGAAGAATACTAATAAAAAGCTCTTAGAAAGCTCTGATTTAGAAACAACCTTACAAGGAGAAAATTTAATTACACTAATTCAAAAAAAAGAAAAAGAATTAGAAGGAATTGAAATTAGTCAAAAAGCTAAAGAGTTAAAAAAACTTTTAGAAAAACTTAAAAAGAAATCTAAAAAACTATCTAGAAAAAAAGTTACCCAAGAATATAATCTTAAAAAAATTGAAAATATCCTTCCAATAAATTTAAAAAATATTGAAAAAATAAGGACAGATAGTTCAAAAAAAGGTATATTGCTAACTCTAAAGAAAAAAAGTTTTTTGACTACTCCTCTTGATGGATTGGTTGTTTATGCAGACACTTTTAAAGGCTATGGTAATATGATAATTCTAGATTTAGGGAATAATTACCATATAATTTATTCTGGATTAACAAATATAATGTGTTCAGTAGGAGATTGGCTTAACACTGGAAATATATTAGGAGAAATAGAAATGAAAGATAAAATTAATGAAGTTTATTTGGAAGTTAGGTTTAAAGGTAAGACTTTAGACCCTTCAAGTTGGCTTAAATCTTAAACTTAAATTGAGAGGACATTATGTTTAAAAATACAAAAATATTTATAAAAATTTTATTAGTTTTAAAATTCAATTTAATCAGTTTAGGAAATCAGGTGTTTGCAAATCAACAAGATGTGTATAAACAATTAAATCTATTTGGTGAAGTTTATGAAAGGGTAAGATCAGAATACGTTGAGCAAATTAAAGACAAAGACCTTATTGAAGCTGCTATTAATGGGATGCTCCAATCTCTTGACCCTCATTCTAGTTATCTAAACGCAGAAAGTTTTGAAGAAATGAAAGTACAAACAAAAGGAGAATTTGGTGGTTTAGGAATTGAAGTTACTATGGAGAATGGATTAGTTAAAGTTGTTTCTCCTATAGATGAAACTCCTGCTGCTAAAGCAGGAATATTGTCTGGTGATTTCATTTCTCATATAAATGAAGAAGCAGTTATGGGATTATCTTTATCTGAAGCAGTGGACAAAATGAGAGGAGCCGTAAACACTCCTATTATTATAACTGTTATAAGAGAAGGAAAAGAACCCTTTGACGTAAAAATAATACGAGATATTATAAAGATAACTTCAGTAAAAACAAAATCTTACGATGATATTGGTTATTTAAGAATAACCTCGTTTACTCAAAAAACATATAAAAATTTATTAAAAGAATTCTCTATGCTAGAGAAAGAGATGTCTGGCAACATGAAAGGCTTAGTTTTAGACCTTAGAAATAATCCAGGCGGTTTATTAGACCAAGCTATTTCAGTTTCTGATGCTTTTTTAAACAGAGGAGAAATTGTTTCTACCAGAGGAAGGGAAACAAATGCTGAACAGAGATTCAATGCTTCAAAAGGAGATATAACTAAAGGAATTCCAATAGTTATACTTATTAATAGTGGTTCCGCCTCTGCTTCAGAAATTGTTGCCGGCGCATTACAAGATCATAAAAGAGGCATACTTATGGGAACATCAACTTTTGGAAAAGGTTCTGTGCAAACTATTATCCCAGTAAGCAGCAGAGGGGCTATTAGATTAACTACAGCACGCTACTTCACTCCTTCTGGAAAATCTATTCAGGCAAAAGGCATCGATCCAGATATTTTCGTTCCTCAATCTAAATTAGAAGTAATAGAGAATAATAACTCCAGAAAAGAAGCAAATCTAAGGGGTCACTTAGACGAAAAAAAGGAATCTGCTGATACCAATGAAGTCAATGGTGAGAAAAATGAAACCCAAGAAGCAGATCCTACATCAAAAAATGATTATCAACTAAACAGAGCTATAGACTTGTTAAAATCTATTAGCGTTTATGATAGCCTTAAAAAGGCCTCTTAATGGAGAATACTCAGGATTTTTATGAAAAAGGATGGCGGTTGAGTGTAGGAATAGTTTTATTTAATTCTAATAAAGATATTTTTATGGGAGAGAGATTAGATAATAGAGGTGCCTGGCAAATGCCCCAAGGTGGTGTCAAACTTAATAAAAATGAATGTTTGTTGAGTGCTGCGAAAAGAGAACTTTTTGAAGAAACTGGAATTACAAATATTAGTTTTATTTGCAAAAGCAAAAAATGGCATTACTATTATTTGCCGAAGTTTCTAAGCAAAAAACTTTGGAAAGGAAAGTTTATAGGACAAAAACAAAAATGGTTTGCTTTTGAATTCTTAGGTGAAGATGATGAAATTAATATTAAACCTGAAAATATTAAGCAAGAATTTTGTAATTGGAAATGGGTAGCTCCTAATAATGTATGCGAACTAATAATTAATTTTAAAAGAGATACCTATATGAAGGTTCTTAAAGAGTTTAGTAAAGTTTATTCTTGATTCCACTTTTTAATTTATTTCATGCTCTCTAGGAAACTTACTTCTTCTTCTAAAATTTCTTTCTTCTCTAATAAACTTTTTAATTGCGTTTGATCACTTTCTTTTTCTATTTCAGTTAATAATTTAGAAAGTTCTTGCCTTGAGATTTCAATATTAAAATCTGAACTTTTTTTTATATAGTCAACTAAAACTTGACAGTTGTTTTTCTCTACTTTTACAAAGCCACTTCCTACAAAATAGATATGTTCCTTATTTTTTTCTTCTATAATAGTTATCTTTCCAGGTCTAAGGTAAGTAATAATTGGAGCATGCTCGGGAAGAACTGAAAAGTCTCCATCTTCTCCAGGAAGAACTACCATATCAATAATTCCTTCAAAAAAATCTTGGTTAGGTGATACTAGCTGAAGAGATAGATGATGATCACTCATTTCCTTAAGCAACCTCTGCAGCTATTTTTTTTGCTTTTTCCAGAGCTTCTTCTATAGTACCCACCATATAGAATGCTGCTTCAGGAATTTCATCATATGTGCCATCACATAATTCCTTAAAGCCCTTAATTGTATCTTTTATTTCTACAAACTTACCTGGAAAACCTGTAAAAACTTCAGCTACATGGAAGGGTTGTGATAAAAATCTTTGAATTTTTCTTGCTCTTGCAACTACCAATTTATCCTCTTCTGAAAGTTCATCCATGCCCAAAATTGCAATTATATCTTGTAGCGATTTATAGGTTTGCAAGATTCTTTGTACTTCTCTTGCAACTTCATAATGCTCTTTACCCAATATTCTAGGATCTAATATTCTTGAAGTGGAATCAAGCGGATCTACAGCAGGATATATACCTAATTCAGCTATTTGTCTTGATAAAACTGTTGTAGCATCAAGATGACTAAATGAAGTGGCTGGAGCAGGATCAGTAAGGTCATCAGCTGGAACATATATTGCCTGTACTGAAGTAATAGAACCTTTGTTAGTTGAAGTAATCCTTTCTTGTAAAGCTCCCATATCCGTGGCTAGAGTAGGTTGATATCCTACTGCTGATGGGATTCTTCCTAATAAAGCAGAAACTTCAGAGCCCGCCTGGGTAAACCTAAATATATTATCAACAAAAAATAGTACATCTTGCCCTTCTTCATCTCTGAAATATTCAGCCATAGTCAAACCTGACAACCCAACCCTTGCTCTAGCTCCTGGAGGTTCATTCATTTGTCCATATACTAATGCAGCTTTTGAGTCACTGCTACCCGGCTTGATAACTCCAGATTCTATCATCTCATGATATAAATCATTTCCTTCTCTAGTTCTTTCTCCAACACCAGCAAATACTGAATATCCTCCATGTCCTTTTGCAACGTTATTTATTAATTCCATAATTAAAACGGTTTTTCCAACTCCAGCTCCTCCAAAAAGACCAATTTTTCCTCCTTTTGCGTATGGTGCCAATAAGTCTACGACCTTTATGCCAGTAACTAACATTTCAGTATTTGTTGACTGCTCTATATACTTTGGAGCTGGTCTATGAATAGGATAGGTTTTTTTTGTTTTAATTGGACCTATTTCATCTATGGGCTCTCCGACAACATTAGTAATTCTACCTAGAGTTTCAGGGCCCACAGGAACTTGTATTGGGGCACCTGTGTCCTCCACCTGTGTGCCTCTTTTAAGCCCATCTGTAGCTGACATTGCTACTGACCTTACAGTATTTTCTCCTAAATGTTGCGCTACCTCTAGAACTATTTTTAAGTTTTTTTCTTTTATATGTAGGGCATTTAATATGGGAGGCAGACTTCCTTCAAATTCTACATCTACCACAGGACCTATAACCTGTTTAATTTTTCCTAAATTTTTACTCATAATTTACTCCAATTTTATAAAGCTTCCGCTCCTGATATAATCTCAATTAACTCTTTTGTTATCATAGCCTGTCTTTGTCTATTATATTTAAGTGATAGACTATCAATCATTTCCCCTGCATTTCTTGTAGCATTATCCATTGCAGTCATTCTAGCCCCTTGTTCGCTAGCTCTTGACTCTAATACAGATTTATAAATTTGTACTATAAAATTTTTCGGAAGTATTTTAGCAATAACCTCCTCTACCTCTGGTTCAAAATCATAGAAAATGTCTTCTTCTTCTTCTTCTTGACTGATTTGAAAGCTAAGTTTTTCATATGGTAAAAGTCTATCTATTTTAACCTCTTGAGAAATTACACTTTTAAAATAATTATAAAGAATATAACACTCACTAAATCTTTCCTGGTAGAAGTTTTCTATAATATTACTTCCAATTTTTTGTAAGGAATTGTAATCAATGTCAGATACATTGATAAATTTAGTATCTTGATCAAGATTTTCGTTATTGAATACTGACAAAGAGTCATATCCTTTTTTTCCTAAACATATTATTGAAACTTTTTTGTTCTCACTTTCAAGCTTGGCAACTAAACCTCTAGTTTTTTTAATAATATTAGTATTTAAACCACCACACAAACCTCTATCAGAAGATACAACTAAAACTAGACTGTTTTTAATATCTTTTTTATCTTTCGCTATTAATGGATGTTCTAATTGATCTTCTGAATGTACTAGTTTTTTTACAATATCTTTTATACCAGTACTATAACTTCTACTTTTTTCAGCTAGACTTTGGGCTTTTTTTAACTTAGAAGCTGCAACCATTTTCATTGCCTGTGTAATCTTTTTTGTTGATTTTACACTATCTATTCTATTTCTTAAATCTTTTAGTGAAGGCATTTTAGATTACGCTTCCTTCATAAATTCTTTTTTAATACTATCTAAAGCTGTCTTTATCTCTTTAATTAATTGGTTATCTAATGATTTTTTTGTTTTAATAGATTGGATTATCTTCTTATGATTTTTTTTGAAGTTTTCTATTAAAAAACTTTCGAAACCTCCAACTTTTTCTTTTTCTAAATCATCTAAGTATCCATTAACGCCGGCAAAAATAATTAGAACTTGCTCCTCTACTGGCATAGGTTGGTATTGACCTTGCTTTAGTAACTCTGTTAATCTAGCTCCTCTATTTAATAATTTTTGCGTAGATGCGTCTAAAGCTGCCCCAAATTGAGCAAACGCCGCCATTTCTCTATATTGAGCAAGCTCTAATTTTATGGAGCCTGCAACTTGTTTCATTGCTTTTATTTGCGCAGCTGACCCAACTCTACTTACAGAAAGCCCTACATTAATAGCTGGACGAATTCCTTGATAAAATAAATCAGTTTCTAAAAAAATTTGCCCATCAGTTATAGAAATTACATTTGTAGGAATATATGCTGATACATCTCCTGCCTGTGTTTCTATGATAGGTAGAGCAGTTAGAGAGCCACCTCCTTTATCTTTATTTAATTTTGCTGCTCTTTCTAGCAATCTAGAATGCAAATAAAATACATCCCCTGGATAAGCTTCTCTACCAGGAGGTCTTCTTAATAAAAGAGACATTTGTCTGTAAGCTACTGCCTGCTTAGATAAATCATCATAAATTATTAAAGCATGCATACCGTTGTCTCTAAACCATTCTCCAATGGCACATCCCGTATAAGGAGCTAGGTATTGCAATGGAGCTGGATCAGATGCAGTTGCAGCAACAACAACTGTATAGCTTAATGCATCTTGCTCCTCTAATGTTTTAACTATTTGTGCAACTGTTGAACGTTTTTGACCAATAGAAACATAAACACAAAATAACTTTTCTCCATCTTTTTTATCTATATTCAGTGTTTTTTGATTTATTATAGTGTCTATTGCTACTGCTGTCTTTCCTGTTTGTCTATCTCCTATAATCAACTCTCTTTGTCCTCTTCCAATTGGAACTAGAGCGTCTATAGCTTTTAAACCTGTTTGCATAGGTTCTGATACTGACTCTCTAGGAATAATACCAGGGGCTCTAACATCAACCATACTTCTCTCTTTAGATTTTATACTTCCTTTTCCGTCGATATCATTTCCTAGTCCATCTAAAACTCTTCCCAGTAACTCGCTACCAACCGCAGTATCTACAATTCTTCCTGTTCTTTTTACAGTATCTCCTTCTTTTATATTTCTATCGTCACCAAAGATAACTACTCCTACATTATCCTCCTCTAGGTTAAGTGCCATTCCTAAAGTCTTATCGTCAAACTCTACCATTTCTCCAGCACTTACTTCTTCAAGACCATATACTCTTGCTATTCCATCACCTACTGATAATACTTTTCCTGTTTCCTCAACTTTAGCATCAAGACTATATTTTTGAATTTGCTCCTTTAGAATTGATGATATTTCAGATGCACTAAGACTCATTTAATTCGCTCCCTTCATAGCATTTTTAACTTTATTTAGTTTAGTCTTTATTGACGTATCTATTAAATTAGAACCAATTTGAATAATTAACCCCCCTAATAAGTCTTTGTCAATAAGATTAATAATCTTAACTTTTAGTTTTCCATTTTTAGACAGAATTTTTTTTAATTTATTCTCTAGGCTATCATTTATTTTAATAACACTAGTAACATTTACTTTAATTTCTTTATTGTCAGCTGTATGCAATTCAATATAACTCTTTAAAACTTCTTCAAGAATATTAAGCCTAGCATTTTTTGCTAAAAGAATAATTAATCCTAATAAGTCTTTACTAATAAGTAGTTTTTTCTCTTTTTTCTCTGAAAAGATTTTTGAAACTACTGAAATTTGTTTTTTTTTATTTAATAATTGACTCTTAAATATAGTACTAAAGTTAGGATTTTCAGAGAAAGTCCTCAATAAAGACTTACATTCTTCATACATTTTATTCTGAATCTTTTTATCAACAGATAAACTATAAAGCGCGTTAGAATATCTTACCACTGATCTATTAATTAGTTGTGAATTTTGAACCATTTAATTACTCAATTAGTTACTAACATAACACTAAAATACTTGCAACATAGAATAACAATTTAATATAAATTATAAGGGTCGAAATCTAGCTTTATCTTAACTTTTGAACTTACATTAAAAGAAAACTTCTTACTATTTAAGTAATTTTGTATGATTAAAGGATTTGTTGATTTAATTAACAACCTAAACCTATATTTTTTATTTACATAAAAAATTTGTGCAGGAATAGGGCCTAATACTTTTAAATTTAAAATACTATCAAATAAACGTTGAATATTTTTTGCTTTTTCCTCTGCTAATTTTATGTTTTGAGAGGTTATAGTAATCAGTAATAATTTTGAAAAAGGTGGAAGTATACTTTTTTTTCTTATTTTTAATTCTTTTTCATAAAATAAATCTCTATTATTTTTAATAATATCATTAAGTAAATGATGCTTAGGTTCATAGGTCTGTATAAATACTTCTCCTCTTTCTACCCTTCTTCCTGCCCGTCCTGCTACTTGTTGTGTTAACTGGAAAATTTTCTCATTTGTTCTTATATCTGCATTATTAAACCACATATCAAAATCAAGTATAAATACACTCTTTAGGTTTTCAAAGTCAAACCCTTTAGAAATTATCTGAGTTCCTATTATAATATCTACTTTGCTTTGCTCTATCTGCTCTAAAGTCTTAGCAAAGTTTTCTCTATCCATACTATCTGAAGAAAGTTTAATTATTTTTGCAGATTTAAAAACTTTACTAACTTCTTCATATACTTTTTCTATACCCACGCCTACTAAAATAAATTTATTAGATCCACATTTTGTACATTCTTCATCCAGTAATTCTTTTCTACCACACTGATGACATATTAAAAAATTGCTTTCTTTATGATATACTAAGCTCGCATCACAATACTTACATTTCCTTTTTGCTCCACAACTTACACATAACGAAACAGGGGCATATCCTCTTCTATTAATTAAGATCAGAGATTGCTTCTTTTTTCTAATATTTTTATTTAGTTCTAATTCTAATGTTTCTGATATTAAGTTGGAATTAGATTTCCTCATGTCAATTACTTTTATTATGGGATGATCGCTTCCCTTAAATCTTTTTTTTATTTTTACCAAAAAATATTTTTGATCTTTACAATTTTTATATGTTTCCAGAGACGGTGTAGCAGAAACTAAAATAATGCTAATTTTTTCTATTTTTGCCTTCACTACAGCCATATCTCTTGCATTATAAATTACACCTTCTTCTTGCTTAAAAGATTGGTCATTTTCTTCATCTATAACTATTAGTCCTAAATTACTGTAGGGTAAAAATAATGAAGATCTTGCTCCAACTAAAACAAATGATTTTTGCGTTAAAGCTTTATTCCAAATTTTTCTTTTTTCAGATAGTTTTACTTTTGAATTCCAAACTAGTGGATAAAAACCAAAGCTTTCTTTGAACCTTTCCAACCATTGTTGACTTAAGGCTATTTCTGGCAACATAACTAAAATTTGTTTTTTAAGATTTAAAATGTCCTTAATAACTTTAAAGTAAATTTCAGTTTTTCCTGAACCAGTAACACCATCTAAAAGAATAGGTTTTTTATTTTTTATATTAAC
>PCCU01000047.1 GCA_002732015.1 Candidatus Pelagibacterales bacterium | reverse complement strand
TTTTAATAAAATTTTTATCAAAGTGATATCTACTATCTAAATAAAGCTTGCTAGCTATTTCTTTAAGTTTTGGAATATCTTTTTTTACAGCATTTCTAAAAAACTTATTATCTTTAGTCTTAATATATTTAAACAAAGAAAGGTCCTTTTCAAGAGTAAGCCTAATATCTTTAAATTCGAAATTATTTTTTTCTGCAATCTTGACACTATTTTGATCGTGACAATCACATAAATATTGTACTAACCTGATTTTATTTTTTGCTACAAATGATTTTACTTTTACCATTATATTTTTAGTTATTTTTCTACTTAATATAACTGCAATAGGAAAATTCCAAAACCTAGTATCCCATTCTAAGAAACTAATAATATTAAAAATTTGACTAAAATAAAAAATATTAGATTTTTTTATTGCATAATCCTTTCCAGTAAATGTTATATTTTTTTCTTTTGTCAAAGCATCAATTTGTATATCTACCCCATCAATATTTGGGCTTATGTCATCTATAATAAAAGTAACAATTTTTAACTTTTTTGTAAGCATGAGATTTTCTTCAGAAAGTTTATTAGAAATAATTACATCGTAGTTCTTTAATTTTTTTAAATTAATATTATCATGATTTAAGATAGCGTAATTTTTATTAGTTTTACTTAACTCATTGAAAGCAAGTTTTATTTGCTTTTTATAGTAGAGTTTGCTTTTTTCATTATAAATAAAAAGCTTTTTCATTCTTTAATCTTCTAATTTCATTAATTTTAATGTAACTTTAAATAAATTTAAATTAATATTGCACATTTTGTGGCATTGTGCACTGAGAAAAATATGAATATTTTAGTTGCTGGAGGTTCAGGTTTTATAGGAACTTCCTTTATAAATAAAGTTTTTTATGAAACTGATTATAATATTTGTAACTTAGATAAACTTACTTATGCTGCATCAAATTCTTTTTCAGAGGAAATTATAAAAAGTAAAAGGTATTCTTTTATAAAAAAGGATATCTGTGATGCTAATCTTATAAATTTATTTGAAAAATTTAACCCAGATATAATTATTAATTTTGCAGCAGAAAGTCATGTTGATAATTCTATTAATAGCCCTAAGGCTTTTTTGAAAACTAACATATTTGGAACTTTTAACCTTATTCAAAATACTTCACAGTTCCTTAGTAAGCAACAAACCAAAAATAAAATGAATTTTAAATTTATTCAGATTTCTACAGACGAGGTATTTGGTGATTTAAATGATTCTACCGAAATTTATTTTGATGAAGAATCAAACTACAACCCTAGTTCACCATACTCAGCAACTAAAGCTGCAGCAGATCACTTAATAGCCTCATGGCAAAGAACCTATGAATTTCCTGCTATAAAAATAAATTGTTCAAATAATTATGGACCATATCAAAATAGAGAAAAACTAATACCTTTAGTAATAACAAATGCTATTCAAGGAAAAAAGATTCCCATTTATGGAAATGGGAAACAAAAAAGAGACTGGATATTTGTAGAAGACCATGCAGAGGCATTAATAAAAATAGTTAAAGAAGCCAAAGTTAACTCTAAATACAACATAGGAGCAAGAAATATTTTAACTAATCTAGATTTAGTTAAAAATATATGTCAAATATTAGATAAGGTTTTTCCACCTTCAAAAAATAATTTTTTAAAACAGAATTTACAATCATATTATGAATTAGTAATATACGTAAAAGATAGACCAGGACATGATGTATTTTATGGTATCAATCCAAAGAAGATAGAAAGAGAATTAAATTGGAGACCTAAGGTATCTCTAGAACAAGGATTAACTAAAACTATAAAGTGGTATGTTGATATGATAAAAAAAGAGCATCAAAATGAATAGAAAGGGAGTGATTCTAGCGGGGGGTTTAGGCACAAGACTCTATCCGATAACATTAGGAAATACAAAGCAATTATTGCCTGTTTATGATAAACCTATGATTTATTACCCTATTTCTGTTCTCATGTTATCTCTTATTAGGGAAATTGCAGTCATATGTAGCCCAAAATTTTTAGATCAATATAAAAGTTTGCTAGGAGATGGAAGCCAATTTGGAATTAGTATTGTATATTTTACTCAAGCAGAACCAAAAGGTCTTGCTGATGCTTTTATTATAACTGAAAAATTTATAGGTGATAAAAATGTTTGTTTGATTTTAGGAGATAATATTTTTTATGGACAAGGGTTGGAGAGTAAAATTTTACCAGCACATAAAAGATCAAGTGGAGCAACTATTTTTTCTTACCCAGTTAGAGAGCCATCTAGATTTGGAGTTGTAGATTTTGATAAAAATGGAAATCCTATTTCAATAGAAGAAAAGCCTAGCAGTCCCAAATCTAATTTTGCTGTGACAGGATTATATTACTATGACAATAAAGTGATTCAAATAGCAAAAAGCTTAAAGCCTTCAAAAAGAGGAGAAATTGAAATTACCGATATAAATTTAGAGTATTTAAATCGAGGCCTTTTACATGTTGAAGATTTTGGAAGAGGTTTTGCTTGGTTAGATATGGGAACACATGATAGTTTGCTAGAAGCTTCTCAATTTATTCAGGCTATAGAAAAACAACAAGGCCTAAAGGTAGCTTGTCTTGAAGAAATAGCATTCAAAAATAAATGGATTACAGTAAAAAAATTATTAGAAGCTTCAAATAAATATAGTAATTCAGAATATGGAGATTATATTTTAAAAATTTTAAATAAAGGTATTTGATTACAATGAATTATAAGCTAGAAAATAAAACCGTATTAGTAACGGGGGCAAATGGACAACTAGGTCTCTCGCTTGTTGATAATTTAGTTAAACAAAGCGCAAAAGTTATAGCTACTGATATTAAGTCTGATAATATTTTAAGGTTAATAAAAAAAAGAAATTGGAATAACAAAAAAATTTTGTTTTTAAAATGCGATTTGCAAGAGGAAAAGCAAGTTAAAAAATTATTTAAATCTTTAAAATCAAAAGTTGTTTCACTAGATGCTCTAGTTTGTAATGCTGGTGTAGCAGTTTTTGAACATTTTTTAGAAAGAAAAACTTCAAGCTTTGATAAGGTTGTTAACGTTAATATTAGAGGACTATTTTATTTTATAAGAGAATTCATTAAGTATAAGAAAACTTCAAAAAAAAAATCTGTGATAGTTAATGTTGCTTCTCATTATGGTCTTGTTGCACCAGACCTTAGTATATACACTGATACTAGACGGATGAGTTCAGAGGTATATGGTGCATCTAAAGCTGCTATAATTCAAATGACTAGATATTTTGCTGTTAATGCTGTGAAATACGGAGTAAGAACCAATTCGATTTCGCCTGGAGGTATTAAGGATGATGAAAACCCTTTAGGAAATAAAGCTACTCAAAAAGTAAAGCAAGGACTTAATTTTAGAAAACGTTATAATGATAGATGTCCTATGAGAAGATTAGCAAACGTTCAAGAAGTTGTAGATCCAATCTTATTTCTTCTATCGCCTGCTGCAAGTTACATAAATGGACACAATATAGTTGTTGATGGAGGTTACACTGCGTGGTAATAATATAAAACTATGCATAAGTTGATTGACTTTGATTTCAAAACTGTAAGAAATACCTATTTGATCGCAGAGATTGGTATCAATCACGGGGGCAATATTCAGACCGCAAAGGATTTAGTAGTATCAGCTGCTAACACAGGATGTGATGCTGTTAAATTTCAAACATACATTAGTGAAAAAAGAGCTCCAAAAAATAAATTTCCTGATTTGTTTAATCTACTTAAAAGTTGCGAATTGACCTTTAACGAGTTTGAACAACTAAAAATGCTTTGCAATGAAAAAAATATTGAATTTATTTCCACAGCTTTTGATGAAGAAAGCATAGAGTTTTTGGATTCCATAGATATGAAAATTTTTAAAATATCTTCATTTGATCTTTTAAATCATAAGCTTTTAGAAAAGGTTGCAAACCTAAATAAAACTGTAATTACTTCAGTAGGTATGGGTACAGAACAAGAAATAGATGATGCTTACAAAGTATTAGCTAAAAATGGAAAGTCTAAAAATGTTATTTTACATTGTATTTCTGCATATCCAACTAAAGAAGATGATGCGCAGTTAATGCAAATTAATATTTTAAAAAATAAATATAAAGAATGTGTTATAGGTCAATCAGACCATACAAACGATATAGTCGTTCCATGTTATGCTGTTGCAGCTGGAGCTCAAATAATAGAAAAACATTATAAATTAGATGATAATATGGACTGTATAGATTCAGCAGTATCAATAACTGAAGATCAAATGGCTCTGTTAGTCAAAAAGGTTAGGAATATAGAAAAAATGTTTGGTCAGCCAAAGAGATTATTATCTTTTCAAGAAAAAGAAGTTTTAAAATATAGAAGAAAAAATATTTTATAGTCACGATATTATGAATAAAAATTTAGGAAAGCAACTTTGGCACAGAGCACTCAAAACTATACCAGGTGGTAATGGTCTTTTATCAAAAAGACCTGAAAGATATTTATCGGGAAATTGGCCGACTTATTACTCTTACTGTAAAGGAGTAAATGTTATTGATTTAGACGGAAAGAAATTTATAGATATGGCCCAAATGGGAGTGGGTTCAGCTATTTTAGGTTATGCTAACGACGAGTTGGTTGCTGAGGTTAATAAAGCATCAGAAAGTGGGGTTAATTGCACGCTCAATTCGCCAGAAGAAGTTTATTTATCAGAACTATTAATTGACCTTAATCCTTTTTCTGGTGGCGTAAAATATGCTCGTTCAGGTGCAGAGGCAATGAGTATTGCTATAAGACTAGCAAGAGCCTATACAAAATCAGATAAAGTTGCTTTTTCAGGTTATCATGGGTGGAGTGATTGGTATTTGGCAACTAATATAAAGGGAAAAAATAATTTAAAAAATCACTTATTACCTGGGTTAGATCCTCTAGGAGTTCCTCGAGCTTTATTAAATACAACTTTTCCTTTTGAATATAATAATTCGGAAGACTTTCTCAAAGTAATAGAAACTAATCCTGATATTAAAATAATATGTATAGAAGGAGCAAGGTTTGACTACCCCAAAAAAGATTTTTTAAATACAATTATGCAAGTTGCAAAAAAATACAACATGATAATAGTTTCAGATGAAATCACCTCTGGTTGGAGAGTTACTGATGGTGGTGTTTATAAAATTAATGGATTCAAACCAGATATTGTGGTGTATGGAAAAGGAATGGGAGGAGGCTATGCAATATCTGCTGTAGTTGGAAAAAAAGAAATAATGCAAATGGCAAATGAATCATTTGTTAGCTCAACTATGTGGACAGAAAGAATAGGATTTGTAGCTGCACTAAAAACCATAGATATAATTTGTAGGGAGCAACTATGGAAACACTTAGATCTCTTAGGAACGATAATAGGTGAGGGATGGAAGAAAAGTGCTAAAGATAATGGTTTATTAATAAGTATTAATGAGTTTAAACCATTGATAAGCTTTAAGTTTAATTACGGAAACGATAATGATTTAATATTAACAATATTTATGCAGGAAATGTTAAAAAGAGGGTACCTGGCTTCTTCAAGTATTTATTTATCCTTAGCTCACACAGAAGAAATAGTAGCTTGTTACTTAAAGCATGTTGATAATGTTTTTGCATTAATTGCAGAAGCAATTAGAAAAAAACAATTATCTAATATTCTGAAAACTGATATTAGATCAGATGCATTTAAGAGATTAACTTAATGAAGCTTATAATTATACAAGCAAGAATGGGGTCTAAAAGGCTTCCAGGAAAGGTTTTACGGAAAATCGATAAAAGACCTTTGTTAGCCTATCAACTAGAAAGAGTAAAGTTAGCAGAAAATTACGATAATTTAGTTGTAGCAACTACAGAATTAGAAAAAGATAAATTAATTGTAGAGTTTTGTAAAAAAAATAAAGTAGACTTTTTTTTAGGAGATGAAAACAATGTTTTAAAAAGATTTTATGATTGTGCATTATTTTATAATGCAAAAACCATTATAAGATTGACAGCTGATTGCCCTTTAGTAGATAGTAAAGTTATTGATAAAGTGATAGACTTGTATGAAGAAAACAATGTAGACTATGCAGCTAATACTATTCCTCCAAATACTAGAAAGTGGCCAGATGGAAGTGATGTTGAAGTCTTTTCTTTTAAAGTACTAAAAGAAGCTTTTGAAAAAGTAACATCTTTGCCTGACAAAGAGCATGTTACTTTTTATATTTGGAAAAATTCTAAATATAAAACTATACAACTAGATAATAATGTAAATTGGTCAAAATTTAGATACACAGTAGACTATGAAGAAGATTTTTTACTGGTAAAAAAAATCTTTAAAGAGATAAAACAAAAAAAAATTTTTGGTACAACTGCTGAAATAGTTAATCTAATCAAACAAAAATTTGATGTAAATATTAAAAAAAAAGAATTAGAATTTGGTTACGGTTGGAAACAAAAGCTTTAAATTACCGGCTATAAATTTAGTAGTAAGATGTAATGCTGGAAAATCTTCAGAATATGGAACTGGTCATTTAGTCAGGTCTATAAAAATCATTAATTTTTTATCAAAAAAAAAAATTAATAAAAAAGTAAAATTATTTTTAGTATACTATTCAGATAATCAAAAAATTATTAAAAATACTTTAAAACAACTAAAATATTCTAGTTGTGAAATTATAAAATTAAAAAAGCTAAGTGAGGAAATAAAATTAATGCATAGGTTAGAACCTCATATAGTTATTTTTGATACATACAATACATCTAAAAAGACTATTGAAACATTAAAAAATAAAAACACTTACATTATGACCTTAGATAATAAAGGAAAGGGAAATTTGTTGTCAGATGTGAGTATTTTTTCTTTAATTGAACCCAAGTATTTAGGAAAAGTTTCTTACATAGGTTTAAAATATCTAGTTTTAGGAAATCACATATCAAAAAAATCTTTGTTCAAAGAGAAGGCAAGTAGAGTTGCGGTAAGTTTAGGGGGATATGATAAAAGAGGTCTTATATTTAAAATACTTGAGATTTTACCTAAAATATCAAAGGACCCAACGTATATGTTATTTACCAACCATAATAATATCAATAGGGTAAAGAAAATTATAAAATATAAGCATTATTTAGATTATAAAATTGAAATTTATAATTACCCAAATAATTATTACTCTTTAGTAAAATTAGCCGACATAGGAATTGTATCTGGAGGGCTTACAATGTTTGATTTTTTAAATATGGGCATACCTTCATTATGCTTGCCTCAGTATAAACATCAGCTATTAAATATAAAAAATCTAGCTAAACAAAATATAATTTTACAAGGAAGTCAAGATATGTACATCTCAAAAAATTTAATTATAAAAAATTTCAATTCTTTATATGAATCAACTAAAACAAGAAGACTTTTTTTTCAAAAAAGTAAAAGACTTATTGATAATAATGGGCTAAATCGAATATTTAAAATTATTGAAAAAAAAGTTATGGATATTAAGTTATGAAAAAAAAACTTAGTTTTTCTAATAAAATAAATCTTGAGCTAAAAAACAGTAGATTAGAAAAAAATAAAATCTTAATGCTACATGTCAGATTGAAAAAAATTACTGTAAATTATAGATTAGATTATAAAGAAGCAGTTGAAATTATTTTAACGGCTCTCAAAGGATACAGTCCAAAAAATATTATAGTACCTTCTTTTACTTATTCTTTTGCAAATGGGGAACCTTTTCATTATTTAAAAAGTCCTTCAGAAGTTGGTTTGTTTTCAGAAATATTTAGAAAAAACTATTCAAGACATCGTGTTATTGATCCAATGTTCAGCAATTGTCATTTAAAGGATTTTAATACATTTTATGAAGAAAAAAAAATAGATTTTTTTTCAGCTTTTAATAAGGGTTCAATTTGGGAACTTTTTTATAAATTAAATATTTGTATTGTCAATATAGGATTAGACCATTTAATTATTAGTTTAATTCATTACATAGAGTTTTTATGCAAAGTACCTTACCGTTCAGAAATAAAAAAAATAGGGAAAATTTACAGTAATAATTCAATTCAAGCTGTTTCTTATAATTTTTACGCAAGAAAGTTAAATCTAAACTTAGGGCTTGATTGGAATAAGATTGAAAATGTTCTTATAAAGAAAAAAGCAATATTTGTTAGTAAAGACGATAATTTGAAGATTAAAGTATGCAAAATAAAAACAGTAGCTGATGTACTTATTCCATTAATAAAAAAAGATCCTTTTTTCTTAGTAAAAAAGGTTTAATATTGATAAGTATTTTAAAAGTTATTTTTATGATTTTTTATAATCTCTTTAATGTCTTTCTATTATTGTTTTTCCTTATTAACAGCAGTAATTTCTTATGGATAAAGTAAACTTAATTTGCTTAGACTCAGAAGGCGGGCATGGCGGATCTTCTAAAAGTTTATTGATAGCTTTAAAGGAGATCAATCAAAAATATTTTAATATTTCTGTAATATGCAAAAAAAAAAGCTGGGTAGAAAATGAATACAATAAGAATAAGATAAATTGTGAAATTGCTACTGATATGCCTACTTTTACATCTTTAGACAAATTAAGTCGGAATTTATATTCATTTCTATATTTTTCATTAATAATATGGCCTTTAGCTTTTAGATTCAGAAGAAAAATTAAAAAATATTTAGTTTCAGCAAATATAGTTCACTTTAATCATGTTAACCAATTTTTAATAGCTTTTTGGATAAAAAAGAAATTCCCAAAAATTAAAATTACAATGCATATTAGAACTATGCCTTATGCTAATTTCTTTTCTCACTTGCAGTTAAAAATATCTCAACAGCTCGTTGATAAATTTATATGTATTACAGAGAATGAGTATGAACATTTTATGTCAATACTTAAGCATACTAATATAGAAAAAAATATAATTTTTAACTCAATAGAAGAGATTAAAATCAATAAAAAAAAATATTCTTTTCTTAAAAAACATAAATCCCTCTTAGTTGGGTCATATTCGAATTTTTCTTTTTACAGAGGTACAGATAGAGTGATATTATTGGCTAGCAAGATACCTAAAGAAAAATTAAAAAAAATTTTATTTGTTATAGTTGGTGAAACTAAAATTACAAAAGGAGACCGAGTTAGAAGTAAAAACCTATCAGGATGTTCTAATTTAGAAGAATATGCAGATAAATTAGGAGTTAAAGATAGTTTTGTTTTTTTGGGACATATTTCAAATGTAGAGGAAGTCTTAATTAATACTAATATAACGTTAAAGTTGAGTAGAGAGAATAATCCGTGGGGAAGAGATATAATAGAAAGTATGTTTTATAAAATACCAGTTATTAGCATAGGGAAATATGAGGGGTTTATAAAAAATGAATTTTCTGGCTTTCTTTTAAAAAGTTTTGACCTTGAAAAACTAGTTGAAATTATATTAGAAATATTGGCTAACAAAAATAAAATAAATACTATGGGCTATAATGCTAGAAAAATAGTTTGTAAAAAATGTGATGTAAAAAAAAATGCTTTTCTATTAGAAAAACTATGGAAGAAAATGCTATAAAATATATATTGAAAAAATTAATAAGAAAAAAAATTGAAAAACAAAAAAAAATTTATTGTTTTTGGTCAACCTTATTTAGGCTCAGAAGAAATCAAAAGTGTTACTGAGGTCATTAAAAGTAAGTGGCTGGGTACTGGGCCTAAAGTTGTAAAGTTTGAGGAAGCATTTAAAAACTATAAAAAAGCGAAGTTTGCAAATGCAGTGTCATCTGCTACAGCTGCCTTACACCTTAGTTTATTAAGTTGCAACCTCAAGCCTGGAGACGAAGTCATAACTACATCAATGACTTTTTGTTCTACAGTTAATGCTATAATTCATAGTGGAGCTATTCCAGTTTTAGCGGATATTGATTATAATACAGGAAATATAGACGTGGGTAGTATAAAAAAGGTTTTAAGTTCTAAAACAAAGGCTATTATTCCGGTACACTACGCCGGGCAACCTTGTGACATGGATGCCATAATAGAAATAGCAAACGAAAAAAAACTCAAAATTATAGAAGATTGTGCCCATGCTGTAGAAACTGAATATAAAGGAAAAAAAGCAGGTACTTTAGGAGATTTTGGTTGCTTTAGCTTTTACTCCACTAAAAATCTGGCTACAGGTGAGGGAGGAATGGTTCTTTCAAAGTCAATTAGCAATTCTTTAAAAATAAAAAAGCTCTCTTTACATGGAATTAGTAAAGATGCTTGGAAGAGGTTTTCACATAAAGGATATAATCATTATAAAGTAACAGAAGCAGGGTTTAAATATAATATGATGGATTTACAAGCTGCTATTGGTCTAGAACAATTAAAAAGGATTAATAAAAATTGGAAAACAAGAAAAAAAATTTGGAATATTTATCATGATGATTTCTATAAAACTAATTTAAAACTTTTGCCAAAAATTAGCAAAAAAAATAAATTAGCATATCATTTGTTTCCTATTTTAGTTAATAAGGCTTGTGGCATCTCCAGAAACCAATTACTTGTTAAACTAACTAAAGCAGGAATTGGCTGCGGAGTTCATTATGAAGCAATTCCAATACACCCATATTATAAAAAGAAGTTTTCTTGGAAGCTAAATAGTTATCCAAATGCCGCTAGTTTTGGAAGAGAAACTTTATCTTTGCCGATATCTCCTTCTTTAGGAAATAACCAAATAGATTATATCATAAATACAGTAAAAAAATTTGTTAAATAATAAAAAAATTATTTTCTTAAGGAATTATAAAATTAACATATAATTTAATTAATATTTTGGTTTTTGATACATGAGAATTGATGAGTTTGAAAATATTTATATTTTAACAAAAAACAAATTTTTTAAGTTTTATGAATTTTCTTTTAAAAAAGTAACTTTAATAGATAACTTGGAATTATTTAATAATCAAAATATTAAAAACACTAACAGCATTTTAATTTCATGTAATACTAATTTAATAGTATCTGAAAAAATTTTTAAAAAGTTTAACTTATCCATAAATATTCATCCTGGGTCCCATTTGTTTCCTGGGAGAGATCCTCATCATTGGGCCTGCTATGGCAATGCAACTTTTTTTGGATCTACAGCACATATAATGGAAAAAAAAGTAGATTCAGGAAAAATTCTTGATTTTGAATATTCCAAAATATTTGGAAAATTATCTCCTTCTGGTTATCAAAAAATAGCCAACAATACATCTTTAATTCTAATGAAAAGAACATTGGAAGCATTGCATAAGGGTTTTATTTTAGTTAAAAACGAGAATTGGAATACAAAAATAAATAAAAGAATTGATATTTTAAAAATGTGTAACTTTAAAGGATTAGATGCAGAAGAAATAAAAAAAAGAAAATTTAGTTTCCAAGGATTTGAGAAATTCTTTCTCTATTAATCATGTTTGCATTTACAATATTCTATAGTTTTTTTAATACCTAGATTAAAAAGTAAGTCCAATATGCTTGTGCCCCCGATAAATTTAGTAGACATTTGAGAATATTGTTTTTCTCTATAGTTTAGGTATTTTAGTTCTATTCCTGAATTTGCAAACTTTTCTATATCTTGATATTTTTTTGCTCCTATTCCTGAGTAATAAATTTCACAATTAAAATATTTTATAATTTCTATTAATCTGTCATCTCCTTTAAAACTTTTATTAATTTCTAACTCTGAGGATTTATGGAAGTTCTTTTCTAGTTTTAGCCAGTTTGCAATTCTTAATATTATAAATTGATTTACTTCTGCCAATTTCATAAATGAAATTTCCTCAAATAAATCACAAATCTTTGCATAAACTTCATAAAAAAAATCAGATGATTTATAAGCGTTCACTAGCTTTGAAAGGTGTTTTTTTTTCCATAAAGAGTCAGCTATTTTTATGTCATTAATTTTTGTTCCTAATTTTGATTTCACCGGTACTGTAAGCCAAGTACTTTTTTTATCTGAAATTATATTAACTCTATTAGTAAATGAGTTTTTAGAGTATTGAACATCGTCAAGAAATATAAAAGTATCGGATAAATATATTTTATAAAAATATCCTGACCAAGGAAAAAAGTTAGGCTGATGAATTGCTATTTTCATAAGGAATTTATATCATAAATTAAACTTATCTGTTGAATTTTAATTTACATAATATATTTATGTTTCATTTAAATTTACAAAATAATAAAAAAATAAATTAAATTTTTTGAGGTTATAAGTATATAACTTGTCTAATTATCATAAAAATGTATATTTGATTTTTAAAATTAGATGCTACAAAATTTTAAAAT
>PCCU01000046.1 GCA_002732015.1 Candidatus Pelagibacterales bacterium | reverse complement strand
CTTTTGCAATTAATTGTGCATACGTACCTGCGGCGCGAGCGATTTGTCCACCTTTACCTAAAGTTAATTCAACATTATGTACGATACTTCCTAAAGGAATAAACTCTAATGGCATTGCATTTCCTACCTCAATAGGACTTTCGGTACCAGAAGTAATTTCCATACCAACACGTAATGAACGCGGTGCTAAGATATAACTTTTTGTACCATCATAATGGTGTAATAATGCTATGCGTGTATTACGATTTGGATCATACTCAATCGTAAAAACTTTTGCAGGAACTTTTGATTTTCTTTTAAAATCTACAAGACGGTATTTTCGTTTGTGTCCGCCACCTCTTCCTTTGACAGTGATAACTCCTCGATTATTCCTTCCACTAATAGCCTTTTTCCCAAAAGACAATGTTTTTTCGGGTTTTGTTGGAGTTAAGTCATTAAAATATGAAACAGACTTTGTGCGTGTACCTGGGCTGTAAGCTCGGTAAAGACGAATAGCCATAAACTATTTTTTTTCTTAAATAAAAAGATGTATTTTATTCTTCTTCAAATAATGTGATAGAATTCTCAGGTGCTAAAGTTACAATAGCTCTTTTATATTGGGCTCTTTTACCAATAAATTTTCCTACTCGACGTTTTTTCATCGGTAAAGTAGAAGTATTAACAGACAAAACTTTAACATCAAACAACTCTTCGATAACATATTTAATCGAAGTTTTATCTGCTTTCGGGTCTACTGCAAAACTATATTGGTTTTGTTCAAGCAACCTGATTGTTTTTTCTGTAAGTATCGGGTATTTTACGATACCTAAAAGATCGTTTTGACCACGAAAAGAACGTTCTACAAGTAAATTCTCAGTTGTTGAGTTTGTTACTAAATCTTGTTTAGCTTCAATAGCCATAAACGTTAAAAAATGAATAAACTAATTAAGTTTTAATTAATACGTTTTTGGGGCAGATAATTTTAAGATGTTATTTCTTTTTCCAGGGACTGAACCCTTTACAACTAAAATATTTTCCGCTTCGTTTACGTATATAATTTTTGTGTTTTTAAGAGTAACATTAGCGTTACCTAGGTGCCCTGCCATCTTTTTTCCTGGATAAACACGTCCAGGTGTACTTCCGGCACCAATACTACCAGGTAATCGGTGGTTTTTAGATCCATGAGTCATTGGACCTCGGCTAAAATTGTGTCGTTTTTGGTTACCTGTAAAACCTTTACCGATTGTTTTTCCTGTTAAACGCACAGTTTGACCTTCTTCAAAATCTTGTACATTAAGTGTTTGGCCTAATTTATATGCATTAGGATCTTTTACTCGAAACTCACCGAAAAATTTGAAACCTTCGCCATTTAAATTTTTTAAATGGCCTTGTTGCGCTTGAGTCAACTTGTTAAATTTTTCTTTACAATATGCAACCTGGACAGCATTATAGCCATCTGTTTGTATTGTTTTTATTTGACTTATTTTACATGGTTCAGCACGTAAAATTGTAACTGGTAAAAGTGCCCCATCTTTATCAAAAACTTGGGTCATACCAATTTTTCTTGTGAATAAGCCGATAGACATAAAGAAAAAAATTTGGCAATTTTTTATAACAAAGCAAGTTTATAAAACTTTTAATAGATACCTTTGAACGTAAATCTGGTATGCTATGTAACTCCTATTATAAAAAAATTACATTATGTTTGTCCACTGTCCACATAGAAAAAATTAAGTCGCGGTTTAAATAGTTTTTAAACTCATATCAAAGTGATAGTTATTCTGCATTTTGGTAAATTTAAATGTAACTAAAAAACCGGTCGTTTCGGCCATGGTGTTTGGAAAATGTAATTAAAAGATTGTTTAAAAAATTACGTTAATACTGCGGTAAATACCCCTAAACAAATATTTTGGAATCGGTTATAAATAATATTAAGTAGAAAAATTGCATTATTATTTTTATTTAATATTTAAATGGTTAAAGTAATCGGTATAGATTTAGGGACTACCAATTCAGTAGTCGCTGTAATGGAAGGTGGTAAACCAGAAGTTATTACAAATTCAGAAGGTCAACGAACAACACCTTCTGTTGTTGCTTATACAAAAAAAGGAGATTTACTTGTAGGTCAAATAGCAAAGAGACAAGCAGTAATTAACCCAGAAAACACTTTTTATTCGGTAAAACGTTTTATTGGTCGAAAAACAAGTGAGGTTACAGAAGAGCTTCGTCAAGTTTCTTATAAAGTAAACCAAACCGAAGATATTATTAAGCTTGAGTGCTCATCACTAGATAAAATGTTTGCAGCTGAGGAAATTTCAGCTCAAGTTTTACGTAAATTAGCTGATGATGCTTCAAAGTATTTAGGTGAAACTGTTAAGCAAGCGGTTATTACTGTACCAGCATATTTTAATGATTCACAGCGTCAAGCAACAAAAGATGCTGGTAAAATTGCGGGTCTTGAAGTTTTACGAATTATTAACGAACCAACAGCAGCTTCATTATCATATGGTCTAGATAAAAAAGATAATGAAACAATCCTTGTTTTTGATTTAGGTGGTGGTACATTTGATGTTTCTGTGCTTGAAGTTGGTGATGGTGTTTTTGAGGTATTAGCTACTTCTGGAGATACACATCTTGGTGGAGACGATTTTGATGAAAAAATTGTTCAATGGTTAATCAAAGAATTTAAAGATCAAGAGGGCATTGATTTAACGCAAGATAGCCAAGCATTACAGCGTTTAACTGAAGCTGCAGAAAAAGCAAAAATTGAATTATCAGCACTTCAACAAAGTTCAATCAATTTACCTTTCATCTGTTCAACGCCAGAAGGACCAAAACATATTGAAAAAACGTTAACACGAGCAAACTTTGAAGATCTTTGTTCAGACCTGATAGCAAGATGTAAAACGCCTATTGAAACATCGTTAAAGGATGCCGAGTTAACTTCCGCAGCTATTGACCAAAATGTTCTTGTTGGTGGATCAACTCGAATCCCTGCGATTCAAAAACTCGTAGAAGATTTACTAGGTAAAACGCCTAACCAAACAGTAAACCCAGACGAAGTTGTAGCGGTTGGTGCAGCTGTTCAAGCTGGAGTTTTAGGAGGCGAGGTAAAAGATATTTTACTTCTAGATGTAACACCACTTTCATTAGGTGTCGAGACATTAGGTGGAGTAACAACTAAAATTACGCCACGAAATACAATTATACCAACAAAAAAATCCGAAACTTTCTCAACAGCTGTTGACAATCAGCCAAATGTAGAAATCCATGTTTTACAAGGTGAAAGAGAACTGGCAAAAGACAATAAAAGTTTAGGTACGTTTAGACTTGACGGAATTTCACCAGCACCACGTGGCGTACCACAAATTGAGGTAACTTTTGATATTGATGCAAACGGTATTCTTTCCGTTACTGCAACTGATAAAGCAACGAAAAAACAACAATCTATAACGATTACCGGGGCTTCAACTTTACCAAAAGATGAAGTGGAACGTATGGTTCAAGATGCCGAAGCTAATGCAGCAAAAGATAAAGAAAAACTAGAGCAAATCGATGTTAAGAACCAATCAGAAACTATTTGTTATCAGTTAAAGAAACAAATGGAGGAAATGGAATCGGCTGAAGAAAAACAAAAGCTACAAGAGCTATTAGGTGAACTAGAAACTGCTGTTAATAGCGAAGATTTTACAAAAATGAAAAGTCTTATTGAGCAGTTTAAAAATATGCAAACTGTCGCGGCAAATAGTCAACCACCTTCAAATCCAGGGGCAGATGACGCGATCGAAACAGATTTTTCGACGGAAAAATAAAATAATTAAATACATTATCTAAGAGTATTTATTAAATTATCTTTTCTGAAACAACCTTATCAAGTTTTAACAAGAATATAAGTAAGTAAGTTCAGAAAAGATAATTTTTTTGATAAATGGGTTTTCTTAACACATTAAGCTAGTGAAGTAAAAAAAATATTATATGCTAGAATAATTAGTGTTTAAGAATACATTATACTTATGTCGGCGTATATAAATTTCATTCTTTTAGTCGCATTTACATCTACGGTGGTTGCAACTATAGTGCGTTGGAATATTTTAGACTCGATTCCACTATTTATATAGACAAAACAAAAGTACCAAAGTTTTTCTAAAATTAATTTTATTTTATTAATAAACTATTAAGTCTAGATGACTAAAGAAAATACAAAAACAATGCTGCTTGCAGATGATTTAGATCAACTTTTAGAAGTATTACCAAGTTTTATTAAATCTTCATTAGAGAACCACCCACAAAAAGCATCTTTAACGGAAGTTGTTTTAGATATTGGACGACGACCGGAAGCAAGATTTTTTGAAGGGTCTGAATATCTTTCATATAGAACAATTGTTTGGCAAGATTTAGATATTACACTTAAACGATTAGGTAAATTTAGTGGTGATAACCGTGCAGGGATTGAAAAAACTCTCCATAGAATCAGTTCCTTACGTAATCGTCGAGGTAATGTTATTGGTTTAACGTGTCGAATAGGCCGTGCAGTATTTGGAACCGTAAGTATTATTCGAGATCTTTTAGAGCAACAAAAATCTATTTTACTTTTAGGCCGGCCCGGAGTTGGTAAAACAACCGCAATACGTGAGATTGCTCGAGTGCTTTCTATGAAAAAACGAGTCATTATTATTGATACGTCAAATGAAATTGCCGGAGATGGAGATTTACCACACCCTTCAATTGGTAAAGCTCGACGCATGCAAGTAGCAAACCATCAAAACCAGCATGAAGTGATGATCGAAGCCGTAGAAAATCATATGCCGGAAATAATTATTATAGATGAAATAGGCACAGAATTGGAAGCAGCTGCCGCCCGTACAATTGCTGAGAGGGGAGTACAACTTGTTGGCACTGCCCATGGTAATGAGTTAAAAAATTTGATTAAAAACCCAACAATTTCGGATTTAATTGGGGGTATACAATATGTTACCTTAGGTGATGAAGAAGCAAAACGTCGTGGGACCTCAAAAAGTATTCTAGAACGAAAAGCATCACCAACATTTGAAATTGGTATTGAGATACATAATCCGACAACATGGGTTATCCACCCAAATATTGAGCATTCAATTGATTTGCTACTCAAGGGACAAAATTTTTTTATTCAACAAAGAACTTTTATAAATGATAACCAACCACTTGTAAATTGTGAGATTTTTTACCAACAGCAAAGTGTGGATATTAATCAAAACAATAAAAGTAAAGCTAATTTTTTACAAAATAAACCAACAAAGAATCCTGCGTTAAAAACAAAATTAAAAAAATTACCTCGAAAAACGTCGAAAGCAGACCCACTACAGAAATTTACAACGTTGTATACATATGGTCTTAACATTCAAGAATTAAAATCTTTAATTAAAGCGATAAATTTACCCATAGTTATAACGAAAGAAGTTCAATACGCAGATGCTATCTTAGCTTTAGCTAACCTTGTAAAGAATAACAAAAAGTTAAAACAGATTTCTCATTCAAAAAATATCGAGATCCATACAATACAAAATAATAGTTTAGTTCAAATAACAAAAGCGTTGACTCAATTAACCAATAAAAATTTTCCTAAATTAACAACAAATAAAACTGAAACGCTTAACCGTTTAAAACGTACATACAGACAATTTTTAACACCGTTAGAAGAAACCCGCCTAATAATTGAAGACATTGTAATACCTAAAAATCTTATTGTAGATTTATCACCACAAACAACAAAAGTGCGGAAAGAACAGTATGATTTAATTGCTCATTACCAATTAAAAAGTATCACGGTTGGTAATGAGAAACAACGTAAATTACGTATTTACCCTAATTCACTCTTAGACAAAAAGGAAAAAAAAGGATAACAATTTTTAATTTCGAATTGTAAGTTGACTTTTCTATACTAAATTAGTAAGATCTATTTATAATAAAACTAGATTTAGGGCTTGTAGCTCAGTGGACTAGAGCACATGGCTACGAACCATGGTGTCAGGGGTTCGAATCCCTTCTTGCCCGTATATAACAGTAATTTTGAAAAAAACATTAAGGTAAATTGTTTTACCTTAATGTTCTTTATTCCCTGCTAAGGTTCTAACGGTTTCACGAAAAAAGGTTAAATTTTATTTAATCAGCTTTTAAATTTTATTAGTAATTATCCGATGACGTTTTTAGAACGATATTACTTAATTGAATTGTTTGCGACGCGTTTTATTTATCTGGGGTGGTAGGGCTCGAACCTACGAATAGCGGAGTCAAAGTCCGTTGCCTTACCACTTGGCTACACCCCAATAACAAATTATTTACACTGTAATCATAGTATCTTTTAATGCAATTGTCAAGCTAACAATAAAGGGTAACTTTACAGGTTTTTAGTTTTCCTAAAGAAAAAAAACTCTACTAGTAGACAAATTTTGACTACTAGCAGAGTTTCGAAAGATTAACCAATTATAAAAGTAAGTAGCTTTGTCTAATTAATAAGATAGTAGCTAATTTCTTTTTAAAAGAATCCTAATGTTAGCGCTTGCGTGATTGGCATTGTAGCACCAATACCTAACCAGAATGCAGCAAATGTACCAACTAAAAAGACTAAAGATGCCAGTGGTCGGCGGAATGGGTTCTGGAATTTGTTAACATTTTCGATAAATGGTACAGTAATTAACCCAATAGGTACTGCTGCCATCGAGAATACACCTAGTAGCTTGTTAGGAATAACTCGAAGTAGGTTGAACGTTGGGAAAAAGTACCACTCTGGTAAAATTTCTAGAGGTGTTGCAAATGGATCAGCTTTTTCTCCTAGAGGTGTAGGTTCTAATACACCTAAACCAATACAACAAGAAATTGTACCTAAGATACAAACTGGAAAGATATAAAGTAAGTCATTAGGCCAAGCAGGTTCACCATAATAGTTGTGCCCCATACCTTTCGCTAATTTTGCTCTTAGTTTCGGATCAGCTAGATCTGGCTTTTTTAGAATTGACATAAAATGTTAGCGGTATTTAATTGTTTTATAAGAATTAAAGCAAGTTTTTTTTTATAATGGACCGGAAATACCTTGCTTACGGATCATTACAAAGTGAGTTAGCATTAATACAGCTGCTACTACCGGTAATACAAATGTGTGAGCACTATAGAATCTTGTTAGTGTTGATTGACCTACACTTACACCCCCACGTAAAACTTTAACAACTAAATCACCAACAATTGGAATTGCATCAGGAACACCTGTTACAATTTTACAAGCCCAGTAACCAACTTGATCCCAAGGTAGTGAATAACCTGTAACACCGAACGAAACAGTAACCGATGCTAAGGCAACTCCCGTAACCCATGTAAGTTCTCTTGGTTTTTTAAAACCACCTGTTAAATAAACACGACATACGTGTAGAATCATGTTTAAAACCATCATACTTGCTGACCATCTGTGTACTGATCGGATTAACCAACCAAAGTTCACTTGAGTCATAATATATTCTACTGAAGCAAATGCTTCAGTTACAGTAGGACGGTAGTAAAAAGT
>PCCU01000045.1 GCA_002732015.1 Candidatus Pelagibacterales bacterium | reverse complement strand
TTCTTCAGAATCTTCTGGGTCAAAGCTCTCATCAGGAATTTCTCTAATTACTACTTCACTATTTTCATCTGATTCTGTTGGCCACAAATCTGTGTAGTCTCCTATAGAGCAGTTGTTGAAAAAGATAACAGCAAACATGGTCATAAATATTTTTAAAATAGATTTTTTCATATGTTCCTCTAAGTGCTTAATAATACTAATACTATGTAAATAAATCAATAGAGAGAAATTTTATTCAGCAATGATAATGAAATTTGTGATATATTTGCAACACTAGCTATTTTAAGTATATTTTGGGTACATTTAATCTAATTTTTGTGATTTAATCAAAAATATTTAAATTTAGCCCCTGTAGGCTAACTGGATAAACCACATGACTACGGATCATGATTTAGGGGTTCGAATCCTCTCAGGGGCGCCAAAAAACATTTATAATTTTTTAAATTTGGTATATACAAACTTAAAAATTAATTTTTATGACAGATCTTTCTAAAAATAAAGCAAACTTTTCCGCATTGACGCCTTTGTCTTTTTTGTATAGGACAGCTAGTATTTTTCCCAACAGATTGGCTTGGGTATATGGGAAAAGAAAAGCAAGTTACAAAGAACTTTATTTAAGATGTAAAAATATAGCAGTAGCTATTGAAAATCTTGGGATAAGAAAAGGAGAAGTAGTTTCAGTAATGTTACCGAATGTTCCTGAGATGATAGAGGCCCATTTTGGTATACCAATGAGTGGAGCTATTCTGAACTCATTAAATACGAGATTAGAAAAAAGAAGTATTGAATTTATTTTAAAACACAGTAAATCAAAAGTCCTTATATTTCACGAGGAATATGTTGATCTAGTCAAAAGTTTGTCTAAAAAAACAAATGTGAAATTATTTATTGTACAGGAAAAGAAACAAAAAAATTATCGAGGTATAGATAACTACGCTACTTTTTTAAAGAAAGTTCCAAAAGATAAATTTATAGATCAAGAAAATTACTTTCCTAATGACGAGTGGGACTCTATTACTCTTAATTACACATCAGGTACTACAGGAGATCCAAAAGGTGTTTTATATCATCATAGAGGAGCACATCTAATGTGTTTCAACAATCAGATGGTTTGGAAAATGGGTTATCATCCCATATATTTGTGGACATTGCCGATGTTTCATTGTAATGGTTGGTGCTTTCCATGGACAATAGTAGCTTTAGCTGGAACACAAATATGTACTAACAAATTTGATGGTAAAAAAATTCTGAAACTAATTGAAAAAAATTCTGTCACACACCTTTGTGGCGCTCCAATAGTTTTGCAAATGATCATTGAGCACAGCAAGTTAAAGAGAACTAAAAACGTAGTTAACATAATGACTGCGGCTTCTCCCCCACCTCCCACAATTCTAGAAGATATTGAAAACAGTGGCTTTAATGTTACTCATGTTTATGGCCTTACTGAAAGTTATGGGCCAGCAGTAATATGTGAATGGAAGCCAGAGTGGGATAGCTTTAAATCCACGGAAAAAAAAGCAACTTTGAAAGCTAGGCAAGGTGTAAAATATCCTTCCCTTGAATTTTTAGATGTCTTTAATCCAACAAATATGAAGCCTGTAAAAAGGGATGGTAAGTCTTTAGGAGAGGTTTTTCTAAAGGGAAATATTATCATGAAAGGGTATCTTAAAAATAAAGAAGCTAACAAGGAAGCCTTTAAAAACAATTGGTTTCACACAGGAGACTTAGCAGTTATGCATGAGGATGGATATATAGAACTAAAAGATAGATCAAAAGATATTATAATTTCAGGAGGAGAAAATATATCTTCTATAGAGATAGAAAAAGTTATAATTAAACATCCTAAAGTAAAAGATTGCGCTGTGATTGGAGTGAAAGACAAAAAATGGGGTGAGGTTCCTTGTGCCTTTATTGAAAAAAATACCAAAACTTTAACAGTAGAAGAAATCATTAAGCATTGTAGAAAAAGTCTTGCTGGGTTTAAGATGCCTAAAAAAATATATTTTGAACAGTTACCAAGGACATCCACAGGTAAAATACAAAAATTCAATCTTAGAAAAATTTTGAAAATTAGCAATGCCAAGATATAAATTAACTGTTGAGTATCTGGGTACTAATTTCAGTGGCTGGCAAAAACAAAAAAATAGCTATTCAATTCAAGAAGCTATAGAGAGAGCTGCTAGAAAATTACTACAACAAAAAATAGATTTAATTGTTGCAGGTAGGACTGATGCAGGTGTTCATGCGGAAGGACAAGTAGCGCATCTAGATATTAAAAAAACTTTTTGTTGCAAAAAGATGCAACTAGGTATTAACTTTCATCTTTTAAATGAAAGATTTGGAAAAGACATTAGTATAAAAAAAGTTGTTAAAGTTAGCTCCAAATTCAATGCTCGTTTTTCTGCAAAAAAAAAACTATACCAGTATTTAATTTTTAATTCTTATTACAGAAGTGCTATTTTGTATGATAAGAGTTGGTGGGTAAGAAAAGATATTGATTGCAAAAAAATTATAGAAGCATCAAACTATCTTTTAGGTAAGCACAATTTTTCATCCTTTAGAGCCAAAGGTTGTCAGGCAAACAATCCAGTAAGGACTATAGAAAACATTAAAATTATAAAAGAAAAAAGTGTAATTAAGCTAAACTTTCTAGCAAAATCTTTTTTATATAATCAGGTAAGAATTATGGTAGGAACTTTAAAAGAAATTGGAACTTCGAATAAAACACCAAAAGAGCTAGACAACATCCTAAAACTTCAAGATAGAAAATGCGCTGGAGTAACTGCTCCACCTAAAGGACTTACCTTAAAAAAAGTCTTATACTAAAGTGACTTTTTAATCAGATCATCATATCTCAAAATAAAGTCTTCATAAATTTTCTGCAAGGATACTAGGTCTTTGATAAAAACATTTTCGTTAATTTGATGCATAGTTTCTCCAACTGCACCAAATTCTATTACTGGGCAAATGTCTTTAATAAATCTTGCGTCTGAAGTCCCTCCAGTAGTAGAAAGTAAAGGGTTTTTTCCAGTTATTTTTTTAACAGATTTAACAAATGTTTTTACAAAGTCATCAGGAGTTGTATAAAAAGGTTTATTTGATGAAATTATTTTTATAGAGTATTTACAAGGATAACTGTTGCATATTTTTTTAACAAGCTTAAGGATTTCTTTTTCATTGTAACTACTATTAAACCTTACATTAAGGCTAATTTCAGAGGATAGAGGTATGACATTGCTAGCTTTGTTTCCAGTATCTACAGAAGTGATTTCAAGATTAGAGATTGGAAAGTTTTTTGCTTTTTTACTAAAAGTTAAATTACAAAGTTCATTGCAAATCTTACTAGTGTAAAACAAAGGATTATCTGCCAAGTGAGGGTATGCGACATGCCCTGGTTTTCCAATAATTTTAATTTTTAACGATAGACTCCCTCTTCTTCCTATTTTTATCATGTCTCCAATATTTTTTGGATTAGTAGGTTCTCCAACAATGCAGTGATTAATTTTTATTTTCTTTTTTTTAATCCAAGATATTATTTTTTTAGTTCCGTTTTCAGCAACTCCTTCTTCATCACCTGTTATCATTAAAGCTAATGAAAAGTTTAGTTTTTTCTTTTTTAATATATTTTCGCATGCATTTACCCATGCTGATATAGCTCCTTTCATATCAGATGCTCCCCTTCCATAAATCTTTTCTTTAGTCACTTTCCCAATGAAAGGATCATATTTCCATGATTTTAAATCTCCAGGGGGAACAACATCTGTATGTCCTGCAAAACAAAGAATTTTATTATTTTTTGAGTTATTTTTATGTATAGAAAACAAATTCAAAACTTTTTCATGTTTCTCAGACTTAAATAAAAGTTCTGTGTTCTTAAACCCTAAACTTGATAACTTTTTTTTTAATATTTTAATTGCTCCATCATCAATTGGAGTTACGGATTTTTTTTCTATAAGGCTTCTTGTAAAATTAATAAGTTTTGTTTTCATAAATATTATATATAGTTTATAATTTTAAAAATTGCTTTAAAATTTATATTTTATTTTAAAAATAGACTAATGAAAAAAATATTACTTTTGGGAAGTGGTGAGTTAGGTAAGGAATTTACTATAAGTGCTCAAAGGCTTGGTTGTGAAATAATAGCATGTGATTCCTATTTTAATGCTCCAGCTATGCAAGTAGCTAACTCTTCAAAAGTTTTTGACATGTTAGATGCTAGCAAACTTAAAAATGTAGTAATTGAAACTAATCCTGACTTTATAGTTCCAGAGATCGAGGCTATTAGGACGGAAGAACTTTTAAAACTTGAAGAGCAAGGTTTTAAGGTTGTTCCATCAGCTAGAGCTGTAAATTTAACTATGAATAGGGATGAAATTAGAAACAGAGCAAATTCATTAGGTATAAGAACAGCAAAATATAAGTATGCCACAAACATAGAAGAGTTGATGAATGCTACAAAAAGCATTGGATTTCCTTGCATTGTTAAGCCAGTAATGTCTTCTTCAGGAAAAGGACAAACAAAGCTAAATGGCTATAAAGATGTAGAAAAAGCTTGGGTTGAAGCCTCAAGAAACATGAGAGGAGATAGATCTAAAGTGATTGTAGAAGAATTTATAACTTTTAATTCGGAAATAACGCTTTTAACAGTAAGGCAAAAACTAGGACAAACAATTTTTTGTCCGCCCATAGGACACATTCAATCGGAAGGTGATTATGTTGAAAGTTGGCAACCTTGCGATATCAACGAAAATCTTTTAAAGGACGCACAAAACATTTCAAAAATTATAACTGATGACTTAGGAGGGTATGGAATTTTTGGAGTTGAATTTTTTGTATTAGAAGAAGAAGTTATATTTAGTGAGCTCAGTCCTAGACCACATGATACAGGAATGGTAACCATGTTTACACAAAACTTAAATGAATTTGACCTACATTTAAGAGCTTTACTTGAGTTGCCTATTCCCAATATTCTACTTTTAAGAAAAGGTTATAGTACAGTTATAAAAGCCCTGGACAACATACCGAAAAACTCTGAATATAAAATAGAAGGATTAGAAAAAGCCTTACTTTTAAATAATGTAGATATAAGAATCTTTGGAAAATCAAAAGCTTGGTCTGGCAGAAGATTAGGAGTGATTTTATCAAGTGATAAAGAAAATGGCCTAGCAGCTAAAAGATTTATTAATGTATTAAAAAATTAATTTATTTAAATCTATGTTTCTAAGAAAATTTATTTTTATTTTGTTTATTTATTGCTTTTTTGGAAAAAATGCTATTGGCAAAGAATATATTTTAAAGTGGTATAATAATGTAAAAATTTTAGACTCTTTAGAGTTCGTTAATAAATCTAAATATCAATTAACTTTAGCCGAAGGTTCATGGGAAGATAATTATGGAAACTATGGATTTTTAAAGTGTTTGGGCCCTATAAAAATCGATCCAGAAGGAAAAGCAAACTTAGAAGTTATTTGCAAAGGGTCTGACCACTTAGAAAATAATTTTTCTATTAAATTGATAAGAAAATCTGATTATGATGTAGGTGTCGGCGAAACCATATATATTTATGGTACAGGAAGATATAAATCTTTAGTAGATAGGAAATGTAAATATGCTATTAAATATATAAAAGAAGTTACAAAAGGTTTTTATAGGCACATATGTAAATGAATTATTGGTTATTTAAAAGCGAACCTGCGAGTTGGTCGTGGGAAGAACAGAAAAAAACAGGAAGAAAAGGCGAAGGATGGGATGGTGTAAGAAACTATCAAGCATCAAATAATATGAAGAAAATGAAAGTCGGAGATTACGGGTTTTTTTATCATTCAGTCACTGAGAAAAAAATAGTGGGAATAGTAGAAGTAATAAAAGAATATCACCCAGATCCGACAGATAAATCAAATAAGTTTGGTATGGTTAGAGTAAGGTCTTTGAAAAGTTTACCTATTCCAGTAAAACTAAGTGATATAAAAAAAAACAAGTCATTACAAGATTTTCAAATGATTAAACAAGCAAGATTATCCGTTGTGCCGGTAAAAAAAAAAGAGTGGAATGAAATTTGTAAAATGGCCAATTTAAAAAATTTATAAATATACTATAATAGTAGTCTGGAGTAATTTAAGATGAAAGATATATACAAAATCCCTAATAAATATGCCTCTGAAGCATTAGTAGACAAAGATGAATATATTAAAATGTATAACGAATCAATAAATGATTCTGAAGGTTTTTGGGAAAAGCATTCAAAAAGAATAAACTGGATAAAGAACTTTACCAAAGTTAAAGATGTAAGTTTCAGCAAGGATAACCTTTATATTAAGTGGTTTGAAGATGGATCTTTAAATGTATCTGCAAATTGTATTGATAGACATGCTAAAGATAAAGGAGATAAAGTTGCTCTAATATGGCAAGGAGATGACCCTAACGAAGTAAAAAAAATAACTTATACTGTTTTATTATCAGAGGTTTCTTTAATGGGAAATATCTTGCTGAAGTATGGGGTAAAAAAAGGAGATAGAGTAACTATCTATATGCCAATGATACCCGAGGCAGTCTATGCAATGTTAGCCTGTGCCAGAATAGGGGCAGTTCATTCAGTAGTTTTTGGAGGATTTTCTCCAGAGTCTTTGGCTGATAGAATTAAAGACTGTGAGTCTGATTTTGTTATTACTGCTGATGAGTCAGTTAGAGGCGGAAAAGTATTCCCACTGAAAAAAAACGTTGATGAAGCAATAGAAAAAGTTGGTGGCATCAGGAATGTTTTGGTTATCCGAAGAACAGGAGGAGAATTAACCTTTGTAGAAAATAGAGATATTTGGTGGCATGAAGAAAAAAATAAAGTTGATAATGTTTGCAAGCCTGTAGAGATGAATGCTGAAGATCCACTATTTATTTTATATACATCTGGTTCTACAGGCAAACCTAAAGGTGTTCTTCATACATCAGGCGGATATTTAGTTTATGTTTCAATGACTCATGAGTATATTTTTAATTATAAAGATAACGATATTTATTGGTGTACAGCCGATGTTGGTTGGATTACAGGTCATTCTTACATAGTTTATGGTCCATTATCCAATGGTGCTACTACTTTAATTTATGAAGGTTTGCCTAATTTTCCTGATGCTTCGAGATTTTGGCAGATTTGTGATAAACATAATGTAAATATATTTTATACCGCACCTACAGCACTAAGAGCAATAATGAAAGAAGGTGATGAATTTGTAAAAAAAACTTCAAGAAAAAGCTTAAAACTATTAGGAACAGTTGGAGAGCCTATTAACCCAGAGGCTTGGAAATGGTATTATGAAATTGTAGGTGATGAAAATTGTCCAATAGTAGATACATGGTGGCAAACTGAAACGGGAGGAATATTAATATCACCATTACCAGGTGCTACCGATATGAAACCAGGTTCCGCAACTATGCCATTTTTTGGAATTCAGCCTGCCATAGTGGATAAACAGTCAACAGTTTTAGAAGGAATGGCAGAGGGAAATCTAGTAATCACAGATAGCTGGCCAGGACAAATGAGAACTGTATATGGTGACCATCAAAGGTTTATAGATACATATTTCTCTACCTTTGAAAATGTTTATTTTACAGGGGATGGAGCAAAAAGAGATGATGATGGATACTATTGGATTACTGGAAGGGTAGACGATGTTATCAATGTATCAGGACACAGACTAGGCACAGCGGAAATAGAGAGCGCTTTAGTCTCTCATGACTTGGTAGCAGAAGCAGCTGTTGTTGGTTATCCTCATGATATTAAAGGACAAGCTATTTATGCTTATGTGACTCTAAAGGTAGGACATGAGGGGAATACTAATTTAATTCAAGATTTATTAAAAACTGTAAGTGCTATAATTAGCCCTATAGCTAAGCCTGAGCATATTCAATGGGCTCCTAATTTACCCAAAACTAGGTCGGGAAAAATAATGAGAAGAATTCTGAGAAAAATTGCTGCTAATGAAATCTCTAATCTTGGAGATACCTCTACATTGGCAGATCCTGGAGCAGTTCAAGAGTTAATAGAAAATAGATTAATAAAATAATAAAGAGCAAAGGTAGGAGATGATAATGAAAAAAGATTATTTAAAAGTATACTTATCTGGAGAGATACATTCAGACTGGAGAGACGTTATAAAAAAAAAAGTTGCAGAAATGAATCTTCAAATAAGCTTACTATCGCCAGTCACAGACCATACTGCAAGTGATGACTGTGGTGTTAAAATATTAGGTGAAGAACAAAAAAAATTTTGGCATGATTACAAAGGAGCAGGAATTAATTCTATAAGAACCAAAAATATGATAGAAAAATCTGATATTGTAATTGTTAAGTTTGGAGACAAATACAAACAGTGGAATGCAGCTTTCGATGCAGGCATGGCAGTTACGCTCGGGAAATCTCTTATCACATTACATGAAGAAAATTTAGATCATGCTTTAAAAGAAATAGATGCAGCTTCTAGTGCTGTATGTAGAACTGAAGATCAAGTAATAGAAACTTTGCAATATGTTACAGGCTAATAGATAAAGTTTAAAAACTTATTAAACTAAAAAATCAAAAGTCTGATACTCTTCCTTTTACTTCCCAATCGCCATATCTAGTAGGCTCAGGTCCTTTTGGTCCTCCAATTTCTTTTACCAGCTTTTTTTTTGTTTTTTTATCTTTTGAAATTATTTTTTCTTTTTCTTGCTTTTTATTCATAATATAAATTTATATGAAAAAAATTGATAAGGCTAGAAATTTAATTTTAAAGGGACTTTCCTTTCATTTACGAGGTTCTTCCCTTAATAAAATAAATGATTATTACGATATTTATTTTAAAAAGTATAATTTATCAAATAAAGATATATCCTTTGTGATTTACTTTACTAATATTTCAATAAGACATAGAGGTGTAATTGAGACTATTATAAAAAGGTTTGTAAAAAAAACATTACCAAAAAATATCTTAGAAATTAAAGCTGGCCTAATATTAGGAGTAGCTCAAATTTTTTTTTCTAAAATACCACCTTATGCCATAATAGATAGCACGGTTAATCTATTTCAAGGTAAAATTAAAAAATGGAAAAGTTTAGCTAATGCTGTATTAAGAAAAATTAATACGGAAAAAAGAAGCCTAGAAAAAATTAAAAATGACCTTACTCTATCTATCCCTGAATGGCTATATTTAGAATGGGAAAGTCAATATGGAAAAAAAAGTGTTCAAAAAATTTTAGAAATTTATCAGCAGGAACCAGGCTTAGATTTAAGAGTAAAAAATAATGCCGAAAAGTGGGCTTCAGTAATAGGCGGTTCTAAACTAGGAAATAATACAGTAAGAGTTTTTAATAAAGGTAAAGTAGAAAATATTAAGGGATATAAAGAAGGAATGTGGTGGGTACAAGACATTGCTGCACAATTACCTGTGATACTAATGGGAGACATTAAAAACAAAAAAGTCTTAGATTTGTGTGCGGCCCCTGGAGGAAAAACAATACAGATGCTTAGCCAAGGAGCCATTGTTAAAGCAATAGAGGTATCAAAAAAGCGTTCGGAAATACTTTTAAAAAATATAAAAAGAATGGCTTTATCTAAAAATTTAAAAATTGAACTTAACGATTTGATGAATTTGAAATCAAATTCCGTTTACGATATAGTCTTATTAGATGCGCCATGTTCAGGAACAGGAACATTTAGAAAAAACCCAGACGTAGTTTGGATTAAAAATAAAAGTGACGTTATCAATAATGCAAAAAACCAAAAAAAACTGATACTTAAAGCATTAAGTTTTGTTAAAAAAGAAGGATTTCTTATTTATAGTAATTGTTCATTACAGAAAGAAGAAGGGGAGTTTTTAATTGATGATTTAGTTAAACAGAAAATTATGCAAATAGACTTAATAAATGAAAAAGAAATTTCAGGCTATCCCAAAGAAATAATCAATAAAGGATTGATAAGAACTCTTCCTTACATGTATAATGGTGGCATGGATGGATTTTTTATAGCAAGAATTAAAAAAGTAAGATAGTGATAAAATGAAAAGAAATATATATAAACCTAAAATTGCGGCATCAATTTTATCTGCTGACTTTGCAATTTTAGGAAAGGAAGTAAAAGATATTGATAAAGCTGGAGCAGATATTATTCATATTGATGTAATGGATGGAACTTTTGTTCCAAATATTACAATAGGTCCAGATGTAGTCTCTAGTATCAGAAAGTACACTAAAAAAATATTTGACGTACATTTAATGATTAAAAATCCTTCAAATTACATAGATAATTTTTATAAGGCCGGAGCTGATATAATTACTATTCATTTAGAAGCGGAAAACCATCCCATTAGAACCTTAGAATATATAAGGAGTTTAGGAATAAAAGCAGGAGTATCTATAAACCCTGCAACCACTGAAGAAAACCTTAAATATATATTAGATTATTGTGATTTAATTTTAGTAATGTTAGTCAATCCTGGTTTTGGAGGTCAAAAAACTATAATGTCGCAATTAAAAAAACTATCAAACATTAAAGAAATGATTCACAGAGAAAACAAAAATATCCTTTTGGAGGTAGATGGCGGTGTTAATGCTAAAAACTTTTCTTCTTTGGTCAGTGCTGGAGCAGATATTCTAGTAGCAGGAAGCTCAGTATTTAATGCAGGAAAAAAAATGTATATTAAGAATATTAAAAAATTGAGAAATTCTTGGAATAGAAGTGATATTAAAGAAACTTTTTAAGAGGATTTTGTTAAAAACTCCAATTTATGATTTCTATTTAACAAAAAATGATCTCTCTGAAATATTAATTACTCCTTATGATCCATGGCCAGGAGACTCTTCCATAGGAGAAAAAATCTTACAAGGTGATTTAAATTTTGTATCTAAAAAAAAGGAATTAACATCAAAAAAATTATTATGGCAAATTAATAATAGCAAAGAATTTTGGAATGAAGAAATTCATACTTTTAGTTGGTTGAGGCATTTAAAGGCAAGGTCAGGGCCGCTTGCAAGAAAGCATGCAAGAAAACTTATTACAGATTGGTTAAAGAAAAATAATAAATGGAATGAAAAAACTTGGCGACTTGATATTATAGCAAGAAGAATTTCTTCTTGGACAACAAATATGAGTTTTCTTTTAGCAGAGAAAGATGAAGAATTCTCATTATTATTAAAAGAAAACCTATTTAAACAAATCAAACACTTGAATACTTTTACAACTAGAAACTCTCTGGAAAAACTTGATAAAGTTTATGAGATGAGCGATAGCTCAATTAAAAAATTTAAAATTTTGAGAGGATTAATTACAAGTGGTATATGTTTTGAGGGAGGTCAAAAAAGATATATAAAAAGTCTAACTTTACTTAAAAATGAGATAGATAATAACTTTAATGAAGAAGGTGTACATCTAAGCAGGGTTCCATCAACACAACTTTCTATTCTAGGAGACCTTATAACCGTTAGAGATATTATAATGGCAGCAAAAATAGATGTTCCTGAATATCTATCATCACAAATAAAAAAATCTGCCCATAGTTTAAGATTCTTCAGGACTTTGGATGGTACTCTAAGTACCTTTAATGGTTCTAAAAGAGAAACGAAGTTCGTAATCGATAAAATTCTTAATGCAGCTGATGGCAAGGCTAGAGGAAAAGGGCCATTAACTTTGACTAAAAGTGGTTATATAAAGTTATTAGTTCCTGAAGCTTGTGTAATTTTAGATTCATTATCTTCTAATAATAAAGCATTTTCTAAAACACCGCATGCTTTAGAAGTTTATGTCGGCAAGCATAGGCTATTAGGCTCTTGTGGAAGCGCCTTTTCAAAAGGTATAGAGTGGAAGAAAATTTTAAAATCTACTGCTGCCCATTCAACCCTTTCTTTAGGAGAAGCTGATGCTTTTATTGGCGCTGATTTCAGACAAAAAGCATACTCGAAAAGATACACTAAGGATGGTTCAGAATTGGTAGAGCTCATACATTATGGATATTTTAATAGATTTTCTAGCATATGTTTTAGAAAAATTGAGCTTGGTAATGATGGTAAAAATATTGCAGGGTTAGATAAAATAGAAAGTAAAAAAGTAAACAAGTTTAATATAAGGTTTCACTTTTCCCCTGAAATAAAAATATCCCTCTCAATGGATAAAAGGTCAGTAGTTTTAGTAACTAAAGATCAGGGCTGGAGGTTCTTATATGAGGGACAGGCTAAACTAAGTTTAGATTCAAGTATTTTTATACATGATGATGGAAAAATAAGCAGTACATTTCAAATAGTTTTGAGTGGTTCCACAAAAAAACCTCAAACTAATATCTTATGGGGCTTCAAAAGAATTTCATAACTTATATTAATTGCTAATATTTTTTACTTAATAAATTATATTACTTCTTTTTATTTTCTATAAATTTAATTTATAATACATCCAGCCACAGAAAGACCTACGCCAAAACCCATTAGACAAACATTTCTATTTTCTGGAAAGTTTCCATTTCCTTTCAAAGTACTTATAGCAATGGGTATAGTGGCAGATACAGTATTTCCTAGGTTTTGAATATCAACGAACCATTTATTGTCCTCAATATTTAGTTTTTTCTTTAGTTTATTTAAAACAACACCACTAGCTTGGTGAAATAGAAATAAACTTATGTCTTCTTTAGACAATGAAGCCTTTCGAAGTAGTTCTTGCGTTGCAGATGGAACTAAATCTAAGGAAAACTTTAATACTGCAGGGCCATTCATAAACAGTTTAGCTTTAGAAAGTTTATTTTTTACCATTAAATGCTTTCCTCCTGAACCATCTGTTTTAAATATAAAAGGACCTATTTTTTGTTTTTTACTTTTTTCAACTATGGTTGCGGCTGCTGCATCACTAAAAATAGGTCGACAGGTTCTATCATTCTTTGATATGTATTTTGAATAGTGGTCAGAACAAATTATTAAGATTCTTTCAGCGAGGTCGTTTTTAATTAATGATGTAGCTAACGATAAAGAATATACAAATCCAGAACAGCCTTGGTTTATATCAAATGCTAAAGAGTTTTTTGTAATGCCTAATCGGTCTTGCAACACACAGGCCCTAGTAGGCAAAGGGTTTGAAGGAGATTGACTGACATATAAAATCCCATCTATATCTTTATTTTTATAATTATTAATACAAATTTTAGCAGCCTCATAACTTAAATCTTCAGGAGTTTCACTGTCATCTAATATATGTCTGTTTTTTATTCCTGTTTTTGAAAAAAGCTTATCGTAATTCCAGTCAGGGTTTTCTTTGCAAATATCTCTTAAACTTTCTTTTTTATTTCCTAATAGATAATGGATCGATGCAATTCTTGTCATTTTAATATAAAATTTAAATCAATTATAACATAATATAATAATTAAATTAAAAAAACTTTAAGAATATGAAACCTCTATATCAAATATATTTAGATTTTCCATTAATAGTGTTTCTCTCAAGCTCTTTCTTTTCTACAATTATATTTCTAAAATTCTTAATTCCTTTATTTGTAAAACTAAAATTTTTAGATAAACCAAACAAAAGGTCTAATCACATTTTACCTGTTTCTTTAGGAGGCGGGTTAGTATTACTTCCAGTTATAATTTTAGCTTCATTCTTTTTTGGTTATAATTGGTCATCATATAATATTTTAGCTTTACTTTTTTTATTTCTAATATCCATAGCTGATGACTTTAAAAATATAAAAGCTATATATCGTTTAGTCACTCATTTTTTTTGTATTATCATCTATGTTCATTTTTCATTATTAGATAGTGTAGCTTTAAAGCAATATTTTAATCAAACTTACTTCGTAATTTTTATTTATTTGTTTTTAGTAATAGGTAGTACTTGGTTTATAAATGCATTTAATTTTATGGATGGGATTGATGGAATTACAACTATTCAAATAATATTCTTAACTTGCTCTCTAATATTTTTTAATTTCTTTTTGGGCTTAGACTACAATATTCTTCATTACTGTATATTAGGATCAGCGTTAGGCTTTCTTGTTTACAATTGGCATCCTGCAAAAATATTTCTGGGAGATTCGGGTAGTATACCACTTGGGTTTTTGATGTTATATATTTTGGCAGAATTCTATGTGAGAGGTTACTGGTTAGCTGTCTTTATTTTGCCAATGTATTACTTATTAGATACTTCTATAACCTTGTTTTTAAGAATATGGAAAAGAGAAAAGTTTTGGCAGCCACATAGTCAACACTTTTATCAAAAAGCCGTAAGAAATGGACAATCGCATCAAAAAGTTTGTTTTAAAATAATATTATTATCTATTGGTTTGTTTATTTTTTCCTTTTTATCAATATTAGAAAAAAATAACTTTATTTTCTTAATATTATCTTTTGTTTGGTGTACATTTTTTCTTTTGAATTTTTCCAAACAAAAAACATTAATTCGAAAATGATTAATATGATAAAAATAAGGTTTTTAATAGTTTTACTTATTGATTTATTTATAAGTATTATTTCTATTAATTTGGCTGCATTTCTCCGATTGGGTGAGTTCTTTATAAACTCTTATGAGGTTATAATAGCAGCAATAGTAGTTCCAATTACTTTTTACTTTTTCAAAATTTATAAAACCTCATGGAGGTATTTTTCACTTCTAGATATGTGGTCCTTAATTAGAGTATGTCTTATTGCAAATATATTCATTTTTATTTCTATATTTATTTTAAATAGACTCGAAATGATTCCTAGATTGGTAATATTATTGAACTTTTTTTCTTTATCAGCTTTAACTTGTGGAGCAAGAATAGTCTATAGAAGTATGTTTGAAAAACTCAATCTAGACATAAGCAATAGAAAAAAAGGAAGTATTCCTGTTTTATTAGTAGGGTCTGAAGAAAATGCTGACGATTTTATTAGAGGAACCGAAAGAAAGAACAGCTCTTATAAAGCTATAGGTATAATTAGCGAAGATAAAACAAATAATAAAGAATATTTGATTAGAGGAGTTCCGGTACTAGGAGTACTAGAAGAAACTAAACAAATTATAAGTAGATTGCACAAAAAAAATCATTTCCCACAACGATTAGTAATTGTTTCAAATAGTATTAAAAGCAAAGAGATGTCAGAGCTAATGAAAATATCTGATAAAAATGGTATGAAGCTAGGGAGAGCACCTGCGCCTAGTGAGGTTTTAGATAGTAATACCACTTCTTTAGTAAGAGAGATAAGTTTAGAAGATTTATTAGGAAGAAGGCAAAATAGGTTAAATACCAACCAAATCTCAAAACTTATAAATAATAAGGTTGTTCTTATTACAGGAGCAGGAGGGAGCATAGGTAGCAAGCTAGCTAAGAAAGTTACAAAATTAGACCCAAAAAAACTAGTAATGTTGGATTTAAGCGAAAATGCAATTTATAACCTTAAAACAGCTTTTGAAAAAAAGAGTAATAGTGAAAAATATACTTTTCTTTGTTCTAATATTAGAAATAAAACTGAAATGGAAAAATTATTTTCTAATTTTAGACCAGATATAATTTTTCACGCTGGTGCTTTAAAACATGTAACAATATGCGAAGAAAATATATCTGAAGCAATAAGAACAAATGTGATATCTACTGCAATGCTAGCAAATTTAGCAGAAAAATTTGGGTGCTCGTGCTTCGTACAAATTTCCACAGACAAAGCAGTTGAACCAACAAGTGTTATGGGGCTCACTAAAAAACTTGCAGAAATTGTGATACAGTCAAAAGATAAATTAAGCAAGAATAATACAAGGTTTATTACAGTAAGATTTGGTAATGTTCTGGGATCTACTGGGTCTGTTGTTCCATTATTTAGAAGACAATTATCACAGGGAGGGCCTCTAACTGTAACAGATAAAAATGCTACAAGGTTTTTTATGACGATAGAGGAGGCAGTAGACTTAGTAATTTATGCCTCAGCAGAAAATATTTTTAGGAGAAATATTCCTAAAGGTTGTATAAATGTATTAAATATGGGTGCATCAGTAAAAATAGACGACTTAGCAAAACAGATTATTAGACTTTCAGGTTTAGTTCCAGGAAAAGATATAAAAATAAAATATATAGGTTTAAATAAAGGAGAGAAGTTATATGAAAAGCTTTATGGTGACTATGAAGAAAAAATAGCTCATGATGTAGAGGGATATTTCTTAGTTAAAAGCAAAAAGAATCAAGATATTAAAATAGAAAATATTCTTATAAATTTAGAAAAGTTATGCAACAGTGAGGAAGATAATCTTTATAATAAATTGTTCAAAATATTAGGGTAAAACAATGAAAGACATATTAAAAATAAATAAATGCTTGATATCGGTATCAGATAAATCAGATATTATAAAATTCGCAAAAAATATTGTAGCAAAAAATATAGAAATAGTATCAACAGGAAATACATATAAAAAACTTAAACAAAGAGGTATTAAAGTAAAAAAAGTGGAAAGTATAACAAAGTTTCCAGAAATATTGGACGGGCGAGTTAAAACTTTGCATCCAAAAATCTTTGGAGGAATTTTAGGTGACATTAAAAACCCTAATCATAGAAGAGATATGAAACGCTATGACCTAAATAAATTTGAATTAGTAGTAGTTAACTTCTACCCTTTTGAGAAAGTGATTAAGCAAACAAATAATGTAGAAAAATGTATAGAAAATATTGATATAGGAGGCCCCTCAATGATCAGGGGGGCAGCAAAAAATTATAACTCCACTACAGTAGTAATAGAAAAAGAAGATTATAGTCAAATTATAGAGCAGATAAAAAAATATGGAGGGATAACCTCTGACTTAAGAAAAAGACTTGCATGCAAAGCTTTTGAAAGAACTATGCAGTATGATACTAAAATATCAATGTGGATGAGTAAAAGTCTATTAGAACAAGAAGAAACTAATTTCTTTATAGCACCAAGGAACCCTAATAAACTTCGTTATGGCGAAAACCCTCATCAAAAAGCTAGTTTTTATTCAACTACTAAAAATAAAAATTTATTTTTTGAAAAACTTAATGGGAAAGAATTATCTTATAATAATTTAAATGATTTAAAATTAGGTTTAAAG
>PCCU01000044.1 GCA_002732015.1 Candidatus Pelagibacterales bacterium | reverse complement strand
TTTCAAAAAAAACTCCTAAAACAAAGAAAGTATATAAAAATATAGAATAGCAAATAAAAAGCCATCTAGTCTATCTAAAAGTCCTCCATGACCAGGTATAAAATTAGATACATCTTTTTTATTACGTAATCTTTTTAATTTACTTTCAAAAAGGTCTCCTATTGAACTAATAATTGATCCCAATGCTCCTAGAAAGAAAAAGTTTATGTAATTTTGATTACCGATTAAAAATGAAAAAACTATACTAAATATGCCAGAAAGAAAAATACCAGATAAAAAACCTGACCAGGTTTTATTAGGGCTAATGCTTGGAATAAGCTTTGGCCCCTTAATAATTTTACCAAAAATATAACCTGAAACATCTGTTGTCCAGACTACTAAAAATATCCAATAAATAATTGTTTTTCCATCACTGCCTTTGCTTAAAAATACTAATAATATTAAAGGTAATAGAATATAAATATATGATAATAATATAAAAAAAATTTTATTTTTAAATATTACAAATGAGACAAAAAATCCTAAAAAAAATAGTATAAAGAGATAATTATTTTGATCATAGTATATTAATAAAAAACTAATAACATAAAATAAAATATTTTTTATAAAAATAGGCTGAAGAACTTTAATTTCAAATAATTTATAAAGTTCTATCAATAAGACTATTGATGCAGAAAAGGTTGCTATAATTAAGTAAATGCCTCCCAAATGGTTAATATATAAGGCAAAAAAAATTAGTATTATACTAGAGAAAAATCTTTTTACTAAAATATTATTTTTATTTAAATAATTAATGACCCCCAAATCTTCTCTCTCTACTTTTAAATTCTGAAATTGCTGTCAAAAAATCTTTTTTTGTAAAATCAGGCCATGTTTTTTTAAAAAACATTAATTCGGCATAAGCAGCCTGCCATAATAAAAAATTACTTAACCTACTATCTCCTCCAGTTCTAATTATTAAATCTGGATCAGGCAATCCATTAGTATATAAATTACTTGCAATTTTTCTTTCATTTATTGCATTAATGGGTATTTTTTTTGTTAAAACCTCTTCACATATTTTTTTTACTGCCTTTGTAATTTCCTGTCTAGCTCCATAATTTATGGCCATAATTAGGTTAATTTTAAAATTTTCTTTATTATACGAACTAGCTTTTTTTATGTTATTTTTAATATCTTCATCAAACTGAGATAAGTCCCCTAATATTGAAAGTTTAACACCTGAATTAGATAAAGTGCTTATTTCATTATTCAAAAAAAACCTAAGTAAATTCATTAAGTCCTTTATTTCTGATGGATCTCTTTTCCAATTTTCAGAAGAAAATGCATATAAAGTTAAAAAAGTAATATTTTCTTCCATAGCTGCCTTAATAATTACTTTAGCTGTTTCAATTCCCTGCTTGTGTCCTTTAATAGCATCTAGTCCTTTAGATTTAGCCCATCTTCTATTACCATCCATTATAATTCCTAGATGTGTCAATGTGTTTAATTTTGATGAAGTTTTTAAAAACATAAAGCAATTATATTTTCATAATATCTTCTTCTTTGATTTTAGACACCTCATTAACATTTGATACAAATTTATCTGTTAGTTTTTGAATATTTTCTTGAATTACTTTTACTTCGTCCTCAGGTATATTTTCATCCTGTGATGACTTTTTTAATATATTCATGGCATCTTGTCTAACGTTTCTAAGTGAAATTTTTGCTTCTTCTGCTAATGATTTTATATTTTTTGCTAATTCTACTCTTCTTTCAGAAGTTAATTCGGGCAAATTTATTCTGATGATTTGTCCCTCTATCATAGGGTTGAGTTCTAGATTAGAACTATGAATAGCTTTTTCTATAGGTGGCAACATATTAGTATCCCATACATTAATCTTTATAGTCCTTGACTCTGGAATACTTACTGTTGCTAGATCTTTCAATTTCATTTTTTGTCCATATGCATCGATTAAAATATTATCTACTAGCCCTGTTGATGCTCTACCGGTTCGAATACCATGAAAATTATTTATTAAATTATCTAATGTACTTTTCATTTTTATTTCTACACTATTTAAATCAAATGAACTCATTTTTCCTCCGATATTAAAGTGAAAGGACTTTTCCCAAGGCTTGCGTTTAAAAATGAATTACTTTTCAATATAGAAAAAACTACCATGGGAATTAAATTATCTCTTGCCATTGATATAGCTGAGGAGTCCATAACTTTTAAATTATCAGATAAAACTTTTTTATAAGATATATTTGTATACATTTTAGAATCTGAATTAATTTTTGGATCTGAGTCATATACTCCATCAACGCTAGTACCTTTAAAAATTACTTCACAGTTCATTTCTGCTGCTCTAAGTGTAGCTGCTGTGTCCGTAGAAAAATAAGGATTTCCTGTTCCAGCTGCAAAAATTATTATTCTTCCTTTTTCTAAATGCCTAATAGCTCTTCTTTTTATAAAGGTTTCACATATTGTTTGCATTGGTATTGCGGACAAAACCCTAGTAGGAACATTGTTTTTTTCTATAGCGTTTTGCAAAGCTAAAGCATTTATTACTGTGGCAAGCATTCCCATTCCATCTGCTGTAACTCTATCAATTCCTTGTGAAGCCCCTGATATTCCTCTAAATATATTACCGCCTCCTACAACTATACAGATTTGCTTACCATTTTTGTAAACGTTACAAATATCATTAGATATAGAAATTAATTTTTCTGGATCTAGACCATAACTTTGCTTGCCTACTAATATTTCACCAGAAAGTTTTAGCATTATTCTTTTTTTAGATGCAATGTTTATGGAAGTTGTCCTAGTTTCCATAAAAGAAAACCATTTTATGAATTCTGCGTTAATTGAGAGGCAACTTCCTCTTTAAAATCTTTAGTATTTGTTTCTACACCATCACCTAAGACAAACAGCCGATAATCCACTAAAGCAAAGTTACAATTGCTTTCTTCATTAAAGTCCTTAATAACTTCTGATACAATTTTATTTGAGTCTAAAATCCAGTTTTGATTTAATAAAGTAATTTCAGAAATAAATTTCTTAATTTTACCGTCAACTATTTTATCTAAAATTTCTTTTGGCTTTCCTGAATTAGCCAGTTGTTCCAAAAAAATTTCTCTTTCTTTAATTAATAATTGCTTATCTAATTGACTTTCATCTAATGCTAATGGTTTAGAAGCAGAAATATGCATTGCTATTTTTTTTAAAATATCGGATATGTTTTCATTATTATTATCAAAACTTCCCATAGTAATACACCCTATTTTACCTAGATTTTCACTAACTTTATTATGTATGTAAATACCAAATTCACTATTTTCTGACTTTAATTCTAGATAGTTAAGTCTTCTGATTACAATATTTTCACCTATTTTTGAAATAAGGTTTTGAAGTGCTTCACTTACTTTGGTTTCTTTATTAAACTCTGAAGATAGCAGTTCGTCCAAGGAATATATTTTATTTAATGCTATCTGTAATAATGATTCTACAAAATTTTGAAAATCTTCATTCTTTGATACAAAGTCAGTTTCTGAATTTACCTCTAGAATACATGCCAAAGTTCCCTTAGAAACAATTCCAACTAAACCCTCAGCTGCGACTCTAGAAGACTTTTTATTTGCCTTAGCAATTCCTTTTTTTCTAAGCCAATCTATTGCACTCTCCACATCCCCATTATTTTCAACTAACGCATTTTTGCAATCCATTATTCCTGCGCCAGTTTTATCTCTTAATGACTTAATTTTATCTGCTGATATATTACTCATATATATATAATCAATTTGCCTTTGTTATAAATTCAGGTCACCTTTATCAGTAATATTATCTTCTTTTTCAGCTGTAGGCATTTCAATTTTTTTATCATTATTTTCTTCTAATTTAGCTTCAATCGTGTCTAATTTTTTCTTATCTTCTTTTAAATTTTCTGATGAACCAGGGTCACTAGCATTTGAGGAGTAATTATTCATTCCTGATTTTACAGTATCTGTAATTAACTCACAAAAAGTGTTAATTGCCCTAGTGGCATCATCATTTCCAGGTATCGGATAATTAATATCATCAGGGTTTGAGTTGCTATCAATTATAGCAACTATAGGAATATTTAGCATTTTAGCTTCTTGTAGAGCTATTTTTTCTTTATTAGTATCGAAAATAACAATTACATCTGGAATACCCCCCATACTTTTAATTCCACCCAAAGCTAATTCTAATTTATCTCTTTTTCTTGAAAAATTTAGTATTTCTTTTTTAGTAAAAGTTTTAATTTGTTCATTTTTATCATCTAGTTTATCTTCTAAATCTGTTAATTGTTTAATTGACTTTGAAATCGTTTCCCAATTAGTTAACATTCCACCTGGCCAACGATGAACTACATAATACTGTCTAGTTGTCTCTGCTAACAACTTAATTGGTTCTTGTGCTTGTCTTTTTGTGCCCACAAATAGAATCTTACCTCCGTTGCTAGCAATATCATTAAGAAAAACTAAAGCATTATGCAGCAATGGAACAGTTTGTTGTAAATCTATAATATGAATACCATTTCTAACTCCAAACAAATAAGGCTTCATCTTTGGATTCCAGCGATGTGATTGATGACCAAAATGGACTCCCGCATCAATCAATTGCCTCATAGAAAAATCAGGTAATGTCAATTTTTTCTCCTAAATAAATTACTCAGTCATACCTTGCAAAACAAATTTTTGCAAGTAAAATTTAATGAAATATTGATTTAGCTTCAACACCGTCTAGAAGATTTAAGTCATTAAAAGGAACATAATTGTTATCAACTTTTATTCCAGTATCTACCTCATAGTCATTATAAACTAGTATTACATTGTTTTTTCCTTCTTTGATTTCATCTAGTTTTGCTTTTAATTTTTCTAAATCATTAAGGTTATTCAAATAAATTTTCAAATTATTCTTTATTTTATTCATAAAATTACTTATTTCTCTTATGCTTTTAAGTCTTAACCTCATTCGCCTATCAGTATCAATAGAATTAACTACAGTAATTACATATGCTTCACCTGGAATAGCAATATCCTTTTTATCTTCTGAACTATCATTAAAAACAAATAAATTAAAGTAACTCCACTCATCTACAAAAAATAAATCAAAAACTTTTTTATTATTTATTATCTTTTCTTCAACTTTTACTAAAAAGCCAATCAGCTCAAATAATTTTCCATTAACTTTACTATTTTCAATATTAATAGAGTTAGAAAGATTAAATTTTTTGAAATAAGGTCTTTTTTCAATTAAAGGATTTTTTGAAATGAAAAAACCTAAGGAAGCATATTCGTTAATCAAGCATTTACTATTACTCCATGTGATGGCTTTTTTTAAAATACTTGAAATATTATTTGTATTTAACTCTGAACCAAATAGAGCTTGTTGACATGTATCTCTATCCCTTTGTGAATTTTGAGAGAGAGAGACTAACCTAGTTGCTGACTCAAAAATTGTACTTCTATCTTTAAAAATCTTATCAAAAACTCCAGCCATTGCCAAAAACTCTACTTGTCTCTTATTAATTACCTTATCATCCATTCTAGTAAAAAAATTAATAATAGAGTCAAATAGACCATTTTTTAAACGGTCCTTGACTATAAATGTTGCCAAATCTATACCTACATTTTTAATATTTGCTAAACCACTTCTAATACACAATTCATCATTATAATTCTCTACCGTAAAACCCACATCAGATAAGTTTATATCACTTGGTAATATTTTAATTTTAAGTCTAGAAAGTTCTAATGTTAAAGGTAATAGTTTTTCTCCAGATTTAGCTGCCTCACTGTTTAGCAGAGATGTAAAATACTCAACCGGATAATTAGTTTTGCACCATGCTGTTTGATATGAAATAATAGCGTAAGCTGCAGCATGACTTTTATTAAACCCATAGCCTGCAAACTTTTCAATATCCTGAAAAATTTTAATCGAATCCTTTTCTTTAATATTATTTTTTAAACAACCTTCAATAAAGCTCTCTTTTAAGGAATCCATTTCAGATTTAATTTTTTTTCCTATTGCTCTTCTTAAAAGGTCGGCTTTTGCTAAAGAAAAACCTGCTAAAACTTTCGCTGCTTCCATAACTTGTTCTTGATATATCATTATACCAAATGTTTCTTTCAAGACTGGCTCTAACAGAGGATGTTGATAAATAGTTAAACTATTATTGTGCTTTCTTTTAATATAATCAGGAATATTTTCCATGGGGCCAGGACGGTATAATGCAACTACAGCAATAATATCCTCAATTCTATCAGGCCTTAATTCTTTAAGAATATTTCTCATAGGCGCACTTTCTAACTGAAAAACTCCTAAAGTATTGCCATTTCCAAGATTTTTATAGGTCAAATTATCATTTAAATTAATATCATCTATATTGATTTTTATTCCTCTTTTTTCAATATTTTTCAATGTTTTATCAATAATAGTTAAGGTTTCTACTCCTAAAAAATCAAATTTTACTAAACCTATTTTTTCTATAAATTTCATAGTAAATTGTGTTGCAGGAATATCTGACTTTAGATCATAGTACAAGGGTACATCACTTTTAATTGTGCTATTAGAAATCACCAGACCTGCTGCATGAGTAGATGCGTTTCTATTTAACCCCTCTAATTTTAAAGAAATCTCAAATAATTTTTCTAATTCATCATTACCTTTTATCATATTTTGCATAGCAATATTATTTTCAAATAATTCTTTTAGATTTGAAGTACCCTGAATTATATTAGGAATTGTCTTAGCTAATTTATCTATTATTCCATAATTAATTCCTAATACTCTGCCTACATCTCTAATTGCTGCTTTAGGTTGAAGGCTTCCAAAGGTAATAATTTGAGCTACTTTATCTTCTCCATACTTATTTCTTACATATGCAATAACCTCATCTCTACGCAAGGTACAAAAATCAATATCAAAGTCTGGAAGAGAAACTCTTTCCGGATTAAGAAATCTTTCAAAAAGCAATCCATACTTTATTGGATCAAGATTTGTAATATTTAAAGACCAAGCAACTATAGACCCTGCTCCTGATCCTCTTCCTGGGCCAACTGGTATACTATTTTTTTTTGCCCAGCTTATAAAATCACTTACAATTAAAAAATATCCTGAATACCCCATATCAGAAATAACTTTTAATTCATAATCTAGTCTGTTTTTATAGTTTAATAAATTTTTATCATTTGAATTAAAATTGTTTATATTTAGGCACTTTAATAAGCCTTTATTAGCTTGAAATGTTAAAGCTTTATTTTCATCGTTATTCTTCGTCGTAAATACTTTTGGTAACTTTGGGTCTTTTTCTTTTAATATAAAAGAGCATCTTTTTGCAATATTTATTGCATTTTCTATTGCTTCCGGAATATCATAAAATAATTGATTCATTAAACTAGAATCTTTAAAATATGATTCTTCATTAGTTTTTTTTCTATTAGAATCCTCTATAGTGGTGCCTTGAGATATACAATTTAAACATTCATGTGCTTCATAAATATCCTTATTAAAAAAATAAACATCATTATTACAAGTCACTGGAATATCTAATTCATGAGATAGTTTTAATAGAATACTTTCTTTATTTAAACAGTTTGCAGAATTGTCTCTAAATAAATCAATATAAAATCTATTTTCAAATATTTTTCTTAAGGATAGTAATAATGATTTATTACCTGAATAAGATAAATTATGATTGTTGTCTATCATTTTCAAATCATTAAACAAACAAATCAATCCTTTATTATAATCAGTTAAGCCTTTTAAATTTATACATTTTGACCCTTTGTTTTTATAATCATAATAAGCTTTACTAATCAAAGATGAGAGGTTTTTCCAACCATCATTATCTTTAACAAGCAAAGTTATTTCAAAATTATATTCTTTAAGAGATTGTGCAATATTATGATTTGTATTGTCCATATTTACTCTTAAGATACATCCTATAATAGGTTGTATTCCGCTATTTAAACATAAAGTTGTAAATTCCATGGCACCAAAAACGTTTGTATTATCTGTAAGAGCAATAGCTGGCATCCTCATCTTTTTTGCTGACTCAACTATATCTGCTACCTTCATTGAACCCTCAAGTATGCTGTAATGAGACCTCACTTTTAAATGAACAAACCTTTTTTGATTAACTGTCATTTAGAACTCTAAGCTTCTTGTTGCTAAGCTCAAAAATAAAGTCCATTTTTTTTGCTACATTAAGGTCATGAGTAGCTAATATTAATGAGGAATGATTTTCTTCAGTAATTTTACATAACTCATCTATAATCATGTTGCTGTTTTTGCCATCTAGATTTCCTGTGGGTTCATCAGCAACTATTATTTCTGGATTGTTAGAAATAGCTCTAGCAATAGCAACCCTTTGTTGTTCACCTCCAGATAAACTAGAAGGTTTATGAGATTGACGATGCGTCATTTTTACTTTATCTAATAAATCCAAAGTTTTTTCTTTTGCATATTTTTTATTATAATTATTTAATAATAATGATATGTAAATATTTTCATAGGCCGTAAACTCCATTAACAATGAATTTTTTTGATGCACATAACCAATATTAGCCTTTCTTAGATCCGATTTATCATTATCATTTGTTTCAGTTACACTATTTCCCAACAAAAAAATACTTCCAGATTTAGGCTCTTCCATCAAGCTAATTATATTAAGCAAACTAGTTTTACCAGAACCTGAAGATCCA
>PCCU01000043.1 GCA_002732015.1 Candidatus Pelagibacterales bacterium | reverse complement strand
TTTTTTAATATTATTATGGTTTAATATTCTAGAAACTTTAGAAAGTAGCTGTAACTTATTAGACGTTTTCATATTTTTTGGTGTTAATATTGTAAAAATAATATCTGTTTTAACTAGTAATTCTTTCTTTAAATAAATAGGTTGAGCTAGTCTAAGCAGAGTTAAAAAGTTATCTGTGATTTTCTCAAAAGTTTGATTAATTAATAGTATTCCATTTTCTATAATAATTAAATCTTTTTGAGAAACCTTAAGCAAATTAGAGTAACAATCTTTGAAAGAAATCCCATACTCTTTTTCAGAAATCTCTGCAATTTTTTTTAAAAGCTCTTTAGTAATTTTTTCGGAAGTATCTGCAAAAGACTTCTTGCTGATTAATAATTTTAATTCAGTATTTTTATTATCAAAATTTATTTCTAAAAAATTTTTTACCAAATCAAGTCTCCTTATTTCTAAATTCTAAATTTTTTCCCTAAGTACACTTGTTTGACACTGCTGTCATTTACAATCTCCTTAGGAGTTCCTGATTTTAAAATTTTTCCATCATGAATAATAAAGGCAGTATCTACTACTTTTAAAGTATCTCTAACATTATGGTCAGTAATTAATATTCCAACTTTTTTTTTGTTTAATTTGTAAAACTAACTCGTTTATCTCAGAGACAGCAATCGGATCTATACCTGCTAGTGGCTCATCTAATAAAATAAAAGACGGCTGAGAGGCCAATGCTCTAGCTATTTCTACTCTTCTTCGCTCACCACCAGATAGAGTAATTGCAGGGACTCTCCTCAAATGGCTAACTGAAAATTCAATGAGTGTTTCTTCTAAAATTGTTTTTATTTTTTCTTTATCTTTTTCAACTGTTTCTAAAACTGAAACAATATTTTGCTCTACGCTCATACCTCTAAATATGGAGGTTTCTTGGGGAAGATAACCTAAGCCCATTTTTGCCCTCAAATGTACAGGGTAGTTGGTAATATCAACTCCATTAAACTTTATTTTTCCATAATCAGGATTTATCAACCCCATTATTGAATAAAAACAAGTAGTTTTTCCTGCTCCATTAGGACCTAGCAATCCCACAATCTCACCTTTTTTAACCTGTAAATTAATTCCTCTAAGTATAGGTCTATTTTTGTACCTTTTTCCGAGGTTTGAAACTTCAAGACCTTTACTTTCATAGATAATTGTTGGTTTTTTTTTATTTGTCTTTGACATTAATCCACTCTATCTGTGTTGTATTTTGCTCTTACTTTTTCATTATTTTTACTAGTTAATTTGCTAGAGCTTGTTTTTAAGTCAATAGACAATTCATCTCCTAACATCATACTATCTTCTCTTTGCAAAGTAACATTACCTTTAATAAAAATTTTTTCATTTTCAACAAAGTATACGGCATTATTGCCAGTAGCAATTTGATTTTCTCTAATAAACTTAACATTTCCTGAAGCATCAAGTTTTTTAATTGAATTAAAATCTTTTTCTTTGTCAAAAAAAACTATTATTTTATTAGCATATAAAATTGTAGTGCCTTGAATAGCTTTGGCATCTCCTGTTGCAATTGCTATGCTTTCTTCTTTTTTCCATTCCATAGAAGTGGCAGTTATTTCTATTTCTTTATTTTTACTTACTAGGTTAAAAACTACTAAGAAGTAAAATAATATAGTTTTTGATATAATATTGTTCATTATTACTTATTTAACAATCATAACAGCTTTATCTTCAAATCTGTAGATATCCTTTATAGAGTTAAATGAAAACTTATTCGACTTAATATTACCCCATTTACCAAACATTACAATCCCTTCTTCACTTTTTGCTATACCAGTATCAAAGTTATATCTCATGCTAGGAGAGAAAAAACTACTTCCGTCATCATAAAATCCTTGAATTTTAGTAGTTGAATATAAAGTTTTTTTACTTATTTCATAGATTGCTTTTTCTGTGTTAAAAAATAACCAATCATTATTATTTAAGGATATATCAGCTTTAACATTATATAATATAATTTCATCAATGCTTTTTGTTTCTTTTATAGCAGAGTCTGCGGTAAGCCTATAAGGAGTTCCTGCTTGATTAAATCCTACAAGTCTAAGTTTATTAATTTTTATAAATTTTTTATTATTTTCGTACTCTCCTTCAAAAACTTGGTCATTTAAAGTGAATGTATTTTTTTTTGAACTAGAAAAAAAAATCATTATAATAATTAAAATAATTATTAAAATTAGAATTATTAATTTTATTACTTTAAGACTTGATGAGATCTTTATTTTTAATGACTTGGGATTGTAGCTTTTCAACAGTTTACTCAATTTGTTGATAGACAGTCATGTAAATGAATTATACCAATAGGATTTTTAGAAGATAATCTATCTAAAACAAATAAAACTGTGATTTTTTCTTTGTTAAAGATTTCTAAAGCATCTCTTAAGTACTTATCTTTCAAAATAGTTTTAGGATTTTTGATCATAACTTCCTCTGCATTTTTTTCTAATATTCTATTTGTCATATTTCTTCTTAAGTCTCCATCAGTTATAATCCCTACTAAATTTTTATTTTTATTTATAATACCAACACATCCAAAACCCTTCTGAGACATTTTAAGTATTATGTCTTTCATATTTGTCTTATTGTTTGATAAAGGAATTTTTGATGTTTTGTGCATTCTTTCTTTTATTCTTACAAACTTAGCACCAATGTTTCCGCCTGGATGTAATTTCCCAAATTCTTTAATTGAAAAATTTTTCTTTTTTGAAACTGATAACGATAATGAATCACCTAAGGCCAACATCATAGTTGTAGAAGTAGTAGGGGCTAATTTATTTTCTCCAGCTTCTTCTAGGTTTGGTAAAATTATGGTACAGGAAGAATTTTCAGCAAGTTTGCAATCTTTATTACAAGTTATAAAAATTATAGGTATTTTTTTACGTTTTGCATAATTGCTTAAATCAAAAAGCTCTTTTGATTTTCCAGATTTAGATAATATTATTAAAGTATCTTTCTTTTGTATTAATCCAAGGTCACCGTGACTAGCCTCTGTTGGATGTATAAAAGTAGCTGGAGTTCCAGTGGATGTCATAGTAGAAGCTATTTTTTTTGCTATAAACCCAGACTTCCCCACACCAGTGATAATCGTATTCCCTTTTATAGTAGATATTATTTTTACTGCTTCTAAAAATTTATTATTTAGACTTTCAGAAAGTTTTTTTAATGCAATTGACTCTTCATTAATTATATTTTTAGCGTATTTCAAAATCATTACTATGTATGCGAAAATATATCACTATTTTGCCATCCCAAGAGGTCCAAGGTTACTCTAGTTGGAATGAATTTAAATAACGCTTTAGCTAATTGTACTCGATTTTCTCTTTCAAGAATATTATCTAATTTTTCTTTAATTTCATGTAAATATAAAACATCATTAGCCGCATAATTAATTTGATTTTTTGATAATTCGCTGTTTCCCCAATCGCTACTCTGTTGTTGTTTTGATATTTCAACATTTAATAGCTCTTTACATAACTCTTTTAAACCATGACGATCAGTATAGGTTCTGGCCAGCTTAGAAGCAATTTTAGTACAATAAATTGAATTACATAAAACTCCTAGATATTTTTTTAGCATAGCAACATCAAATCTTGCATAATGAAAGATTTTAATAATATTTTTGTTTTTAAGAAGCTTTTTGAGATTTTTAGCACCATATCCTAGTGCACCACCAACTTGAACTAAATGAGCGTTCTTATCACCAAAACTTATTTGTACTAAACAAAGTTTATCTCTACTAAAGTTTAAACCCATGGTTTCTGTATCAATAGCTACAACGGATGGAAATTTTAAGTTTTCTGGTAAGTCGCCTTTATGTAAGTAATTCATATTATTATTAGGACAAAATTAATTCAAAAAAATTAGTTTAATATGTTAATATGTTTTTTTCAAATTTAAAAAAGTTTTATTTATTATGTCAGAACATAAATTTATTAGTGTCTTGGGAGGAAATGGATTCTTAGGAAAGTATATAGTTAATATATTATTAAATAAAGGTTACTACGTTAAAATAATTTCTAGAAGTGCTACCCTTTCAAAACAAAATTTTACTATTTATAAACCAGGCCAATATAAGTTAGTGAATTGTGATATAAAAAACTCTAGCAAATTACATTCGGAGTTAGAAGGAACAAATTATATAATAAACCTAATAGGTCTTTTAGTAAGCAAAAAAAATAACTCCTTTGAGGAAGTTCATAACTTAGCAGTAAAAAATATTGTTTCAATTTGTAAAAAATTGAACGTTAAAAAATTAATTCATGTATCAGCCATAGGAGCTGAAAAAAATTCAAAATCAGAATATTCTAGAACTAAGTTTTTAGGTGAAGTAGCAGTTAAAGGTTTCAAAAATCACTGTATTTTGAGACCTTCAATTGTATATGGTGATGAGGATAATTTTATAAATTTATTTGCAAAAACCTTAAGGTTTTCTCCTTTTTTGCCACTAATTGGAGGAGGAAATAATCTATTTCAGCCTATATGGGTTCAAGATGCTGCAAACATAATAGTAAATGTTTTAGAAAATAATATTAAAGGAAAAATTTTAGAAATTGGAGGTGAAGATATACTCTCCTTTAAAGAAATCCTAGAAATTATATTAAAAGAATTAGAATTAAATAGAAAACTAATAACGGTGCCTTTTGGGCTTTCAAGAAGATTAGCCTCTTTATTAGAAATTTTACCTGATCCTTTAATAACTAGGGATCAAGTAGAAATGCTTAAAAAAGATAATATTATTTCTAAAAAATATGATTATAGGCAAACACTAAAATATCTACCAATGCCATTTAAAAAAATGATTAAAAAACAACTAAGTTTTATGAAAAAAAATGGAGGTCACTTAAGTTAGATTTATTAATAATATTATGCTGATGCCAAAAATTACTCTATAAATTACAAAAATCCTAAAAGAAAAATGCTTAGTCCACCTAACTAAAAATTTTATAGAAAAAAATGCAAAAATAAAGGTTATTGCAGTTATATAAAAAAAATAAAAACTTATTTGTTCACTGGAAACTAAAATATTGTATATTCCGTAGCAAGATGCCAACATAATTATCGGTATGCTTGTCAATAAAGCCAATTCAATAGAAAAAGACCTGCTATACCCTAAGAATCTTGAAGCAGTCAAAACAGTCCCTGACCTGCTCATTCCAGGTAGCAAAGAAAGAGTTTGAAAAAGGCCTATTAAAAAGGCATTTTTTAAAGAAAGGGAGTCATTAGTTTTCTTATGGGGTGTTTTTTTATCGGAAAAGTCTAGTAATAACCCACCAAAAATAGAAGTTACAGCTATTGTTGTCATACCAAAGATATAATATTTTTTAAAAAATATAACTATCAAAAAGCCAATAAAAATAACAGGGAAAACACAAATTAATAAAGGAAGAACTTTTTTATCAACTTTTTTTTTAATGAAGAACTTATTGAGAATTAAATAAATAGTTTTTTTTTCGAAAAAAAGAACTGCTAGTAAGGTTCCCATGTGAGCCGCAAGCGCATATATCAAACCTTCTACTTTCCATTCAAAAAAGAACTCCATTACATAGAGGTGTGCTGAACTAGAAACTGGAATAAACTCTGTGATACCTTGAATTAGAGAATAAGCTAAAACTTCAAAATTGTGCATTATTAAAGCATAATTAATATTATATTGAGAATAAATCTTTTTTTATTAAATTAAAAGTTATGTATAAATTATATTATATGCCATTAAATTTTCACTGTAGAGCCGCGAGAATTATTCTGTTAGAAAAAAATATACCTTTTCAGATTGTTAATGAACCTTTTTGGAAAAGAAGAGTTGAATTTTTAAAAATAAATCCTGCAGGAGATTTACCTGCAGTAACAGATGATGATGGGATAAATATAATAGGATATGAATGTTTAGTTGAATATTTAGATGAAAAAAAAATAGGAAAAGTTTTATTAGGAAATAATCCAATAGAAAAATTAGAAGTTAGAAGACTATGTATGTGGGTTGGAAAAAAGCTTCAAAAAGAAGTAATGGAAAATATTTTAGATGAGAGAGTTTTTAATAGCCTTAAAGACAATAGTCCGCCGTCTACATCTATATTAAATGCAGGTAGAAAAAATTTAAAAAATCATTTGCAATATTTTGATTGGATTTTAGGAAGAAGAAGTTTTTTGGCGGGTGATATTTTCACTGTTGCCGATATAGTTCTAGCTGCAGCAATATCATCTTTAGATTACTTGAGTGAAATTAATTGGAAAAATTATGAAAAGTTTAAAAATTGGTATTCAGTTATAAAAAGTAGACCTTCATTTAGAGAAGTTTTAGAAGAAAGTATTTATAATATTACTCCTTCTGCACATTACAAAGATCTGGATTTTTGAATTGACAGATACTTTTTTTGATAAAATAGAAAAATATTCTAAAAGTTTAGGCTTTCAAGATATTAAAGTAACAAATTTTAGTGATTTTAATATTTACTCAAAACATTTAAGAGAATTCATTAAAAATAAATTTTATGGAGAAATGAATTGGATTAAAGAAAAATCTTTAATTAGAGAAAACCCTACTAATATATGGGAAGAAGCAAAAAGTGCCTTGGTGTTTGGTTTAAACTATGGACCTGATTATAGCCCTTTTTCAGAATTAAAAAACAAAAAGACAGGTTATATATCTATATATGCTAGAAGAAAAGATTATCACAAAGTTATTAAGTCTAAACTAAAAAATATAGGAAGGTTTATATGCAGAAATTCAGATATTAAAGTTAAGGTATTTGTAGACACTGCTCCCATTATGGAAAAACCTTTAGCTGAACTTTCAAATATGGGATGGATTGGCAAACACACTAACCTAGTTTCAAAAAAATATGGTTCATGGCTATTTTTAGGTATTATTTTAACCAATTATAATTTTAATCAATCTAAAAAACACAAAATAAATAATTGTGGAACTTGTAATGCATGCAATGAAGCATGTCCTACTAACGCCTTTACTTCACCGTACAAGTTAGATGCAAGAAAATGTATTTCTTATTTAACTATAGAGCATAAGACTCATATTAAAAGAAAATATAGATCTTTAATAGGAAATAGAATTTTTGGTTGTGATGACTGTTTAGCAGTTTGTCCTTGGAATAAGTTTGCTAAGACTCATTCTGATATAAAGCTAGATATAAATAATAATTTAGTGTTGCAACCGCTTAAAAGCTTAGTTTCCTTAGACGAGGAAAGTTTCAGAAAGAAGTTTTCTGGTACTCCATTAAAGAGACTAGGGTATAATAGATTTTTAAGAAATATTTTAATTGCTATAGGAAACTCAGGGGATAAGTCATTAGTGGATTGTGCTATTAATAAATTAGAACATAATAGCAGTTTGGTAAGGGCAATGGCAGTTTGGGCTTTATTTCAGTTAAGTGCAGATAGATTTAAAGAAGAAAAAAAATTGAGATATAGTAAAGAAAGAGATCTTGATGTAAGAGAAGAGTGGCATGAAGGAAATATAAAATGATAGTAACTAGCTTAGGGTATGGATATACCTCATCATTCTTATTAAAAGAAATTGCTTCTCATGGTGTAAAGTGTATTGGTATAACTAACAACACTAAATATTATAAACAAAGTAGTTTAGAGAATATATCTATCTTTCCAAGGTCTAATACAATAAAATCTATAAACAAATCTACACACTTAGTAGTGACAGCTCCTCCATATAAGAATAGATGTCCAATTCTTTCTAATTATAAAAAAGTTATTAAAGATTCTAATATCAGATCAATATTATATGTTTCTTCTACTGGTGTATATGGAGATCACAAAGGAAAATGGGTGCATGAAAACTCAGTTATTAAAGGAAAAAATAATTTGGTTAATAAAAATCGTATTAAGGCTGAAAACTCTTGGACTTCCTTTTGCAAAAAAAACTCATTAGTTTTAAATATAGTAAGATTAGGAGGAATTTATGGATTAGGTAGACCAAATATAAATAAAGATATATTTAAAGATATAATTGTTAAAAAAGATCATTTTTTTTCGAGAATACACGTTTTAGATATTTCAAGATTAATAGTAAATATACTTTTTGACTCTAACAAAAATAGTTGTTGGAACTTAGTTGATGAGCTACCAACTACTAGAAAAAATTTTATAGAAAGGATTATAAAGCTAAAAAAAGTAAAAGTTTATAATTTTAGAAATTATGAAGAACTAAAAAAAAATATCTCAGATCCAAAAAAAAAGTTTTGGCAAGCTAATAAAAAAGTAAGTAGTCAAAAAGTTAAAAAAAAGTTTCGTTACACTTTTCTATTCCCATCTTATATGGAAGGTCTAAAATATATAATTAAGAACTCATAACATATATAATAAAGCATCTTTAAGAATTTTTAAATCATAATTGGAAGACATTCTATGATCACTATTTTTTGATATAATTAAAGTAGTTTCAGAGTGGCTCAGTATATTTAAAAGTTGAATTTGTGAATCTAGGGTTACAGAAATATCCTTAAGTCCATAAAGTAAAGTAACTTTGCACTTGATTTTTATTTTTTTTTTGAGCAAAAAAAACTTTTTAGAGTTATTTATAAACTTATTAGAAAAAAAGTAAGGTTTTTTGGAGTAATTTGAATTTATTTTTATTCCTTTATTATTTATATACTTTTTATATTCTAAAGTACTTAGGTTTTCTAGCAGCCTAGAAGTAAAGTCTATAGCTGAAGATATTCCTACAATTCCAAGTAATTTTTTTTTTTGTCACTAAAGATAAGTAAAAAGCTATCCAGCCACCCATTGAGGAACCTATTAAAATAATAGGGTAATTAGTTTTTTTTTCTATTAATACTTTACTTTCGTTTATCCAGTCTGAGAGATATAAATTATCAATATCACCTGATGAGTCACCATGTCCTGAATAGTCAAATCTTAGATATTCAAAACCATATTTTTTTCTAAGTTTTTCGATAAAATTTGCCTTAGTGCCACTTTTATCCGACCTATAACCACATAAAAAAACAACAGACTTTCTGAGGCCGTTTTTAGTTTTCTTTTTAAGAATGTAGCTAATTTGATTTTTTTTTATTAAAATATTATTTTTAAAAGTCATTATTAAATGAGTTATATAAATAAAATTAATACTAAAGAAATTCGCCTTTTGCAAGTGCTCCCACATTTAAATTCAGGAGGTATGGTCTCTGGCGCTGTAGAAGTATCAAATTATTTAAAAAAAAAAGGAGGAAATAGTATTATAGTTTCATCTGGAGGGTATAGAGAACAAGAAGTATTAAGAAATAACGCCTCCTTAATTCATTTACCGGTAGAAACTAAAAACCCTTATTTGATTTATCTAAATAAAAATAGACTTATAAAAATTATTAAACAATACAATATCAATATAGTTCATGCTAGGTCAAGGGCACCTGCATGGTCATCATACTGGGCTTCTAAATCTACAAAAACACCTTTTATAACTACTTTTCACGGCACATATGGCACTGAAAATTTTATTAAAAAAAAGTATAACAGTGTTATGTTAAAAGGTGATTATGTAATTGCTATTTCAAAGTTTATTAAGTGGCATATTGAGAAAGAGTATAAAAAATCTAATAATATTTATGTTATTCCTAGAGGTATTGATGAAAAAATTTTTTCTCCAGACAAAGTAACCACAGCAAGAATTATTTCTGCAGCAAAAAAAATTAAAACTGATGAATTTAGAAAGACTATTTTAATGCCTGGAAGACTTACTAATTGGAAAGGTCATGAAATAGCCATCAGGTCTTTGTCATTGGTTAAAGATCATAACATAAAATTAGTGATTTTAGGTGATATTCAGAAAAGATTTAAATACAAAAAAAAACTTGAAAAGTTAGTTTTTAAATTAGGTCTGCGAGATAAAGTTTTATTTTTGCAGCAAACAAGAGATTTGCCTGCTTATTTGATGCTGGCCGACTTAGTAATTTCTTGCTCTACAAAGCCTGAGGCATTTGGAAGAACAATTTTAGAAGCTCAGGCAATGGGAAGGCCTGTATTAGCATTTAATCATGGTGGTTCAGTTGAGCTTATTAACGATAATAAAAATGGAATACTCAGTCCTACATATGATATTAAAGAGTTTGCAGGAAATATTGTTAAGTCTTTATCATTATCTTTAGAAGAGAGAAAAAAAATATCTAATGAAAGTATAAAAATGGTAAACAAAAAATATTTAACATCTAACATGTGTAAACAGACACTCAATTTATATAAAAATTTAATTTTAAAAAATAAATGAAAAAAATTTTAGTGATTAAGCATGGTGCACTTGGTGATATTATATTATCAATGTATCCCTTATTTTCTATTAAGAAGAATTTTAAAAATTGCAATTTTACTATTTTAACAGAACCGCAGTATATTGATTTGTTTAAAAATCTTCCTTTTGTGGATTACATTAAAGCTGATAATAGAAAATCGATATTTTTTGTTTTTAGTTTTATAAAACTATGTATTTGGTTTTATAAACAGAAGTTTGATTGGGTATTTGATTTACAAACTTCAAAAAGAACAAATATTTACTTTTATTTTTTTTCAATAATTTCTGAATTTAAATGGAGCGGGATAGCAAAAAAATGTTCACACCCGCATTTAAATGCAAATAGAACTAAATTGCATACAATACAAAGACACAAAGATCAATTAAGGTTAGCTGGGATAAAATCTTTTGCTACGGTAAACTGGAATTTTCTTAAAAGCAACATAAAAAAATTTTCTCTTACCAATAATTTATTTTTACTAATTATTGGAGGAGCAGCTCATAGGCCTAAAAAAAGATGGAGTATTCATAATTATGTAAATCTGATAAAGCTACTGAATCAAAAAAAAATATTTCCAATTATAATAGGTGGAAATGCAGAAAAAAAATATTTTAATGAAAAAAACTACAATGATATAAAGTGTAAAAATTTAATAGGTAAGACTTCTTACTTAGATTTAGCAGAAATTGCTAGAAAGTCTAAATGGGTTGTAGGAAATGATACAGGTCCTATGCATTTAATATGTCAATGTAGTAAAAACTCTACAAAAAAAATAGTATTATTTGGACCTGACTCTAACCCAAAACTATGTGCTCCGATAGGAAAAAATATTATTATTATTAAAAAAAATGATATAAACGATATTTTACCTGAGAATATAATAAAATTAATAGATTAAAAAAAAGATAGTATTATTAATTAATTTTGGTTATAAGTAGATTTATTATAGAAAGGTATTGTTATAGTAAGAAATAATTCTCCAACCAATGCGGGTCCGCGCATAAACAAAGAAATTTTTATAGATCCAGTAAGGTTAATTGATAACAAAGGTAAGATGATTGGTGTTGTTAAGCTACAGAAAGCTCTAGATATGGCAGAAGACATAGGATTGGACTTAGTTGAAGTTTCTCCAAACGCAAAGCCTCCTGTTTGTAAAATACTAGATCATGGAAAATTTAAATTTGAAGCCCAAAAAAAAGCTGCAAAAGCAAAAAAAAAGCAAAAAGTTATAGATATAAAAGAACTAAAGTTTAGACCAAATATTGACTTAAATGATTTTAACATAAAAATTAAAAGCATAAAAAAGTTCTTAGGTGCAGGGGATAAAGTTAAAATTTCACTTAGATATAGGGGAAGAGAGATGGCTCATAGGGAATTAGGTATTAAGGTGTTGGAGCGAATTAAGGATGAAACAAAGAATATTTCAAAGGTTGAGTTAGATCCTAAACTAGAGGGAAGACAAGCGGTTATGATATTAACTCCAGAAGAAAAAAAATAAAAGTTCTTTTAAAATGCAAATAAAACTTGATTAGAAAAGTAAATAGAAATATATTTAGTAATTTTAAAATATAGATATGCCAAAAATTAAAAACAAAAGTGGTGCAAAAAAAAGATTTTCTTTTACCGGGTCTGGTAAGGTTAAAATGAATCAAGCAGGAAAAAGACATGGTATGATTAAAAGAACAAATAAATTTATTAGAAATGCTAGGGGAACTACTATACTTGCAAAGTCTGATGAGAAAATTATAAAAAGAAATTTTTTAAGAACATAATTAAGTAGGATTAAATGGCCAGAGTAAAACGAGGTGTAACTAAACACGCAAGACATAAAAAAGTACTGTCTGCAGCTAAAGGTTCTAGAGGAAGACAAAAAAATACATTTAGAGCTGCTATGCAAAGGGTTGAAAAAAATAGACAATATGCCTACAGAGACAGAAAAAATAAAAAAAGAGAACTCAGAAAACTTTGGATTATCAGAATAAATGCAGCATGTAGAGCGCTTGGCATGAAGTATTCTGTATTTATTTCAAAGCTTAACAAAAAAAACCTTCAACTAGATAGGAAAGTTTTAGCTAATATAGCTTATGAAGATCCTGCTGCATTTAAAGCCATAATGGAAAAAATAAAGAATTAACTTTAACATTTCGAGGTGCTTAAATCGAAGAAATCATTAAAAAAGGAGAGGAACTAAAATCTTTAGTTTTTAAAGATCTTGCTGTTGATTTACCATTAGAAAAGTTAGATGAATTAAAAATTTACTATATTGGAAAAAACGGAAAATTTACAATTTTATTAAAATCACTAAAAGAATTGAGTAAAAGTGAAAAAGCAAATGCTGGAAAAACTTTAAATATAATTAAAAAAGAAATAGAGGATCATTTTTTAAATAAAAGACAAGAAATTCTTGATATAGAGCTAAACTCTAAGCTAATAAATGAAAAAATTGATATTTCTTTACCTGTAAGGCCTGTAAAAAGTGGAAGTATCCATCCAATTACCAAAACACTAGATGAAATAACCAGTATATTAGCAAGTATGGGTTTTGAAGTAAAAGAAGGTCCTCACATTGAAGATGAATATAATAATTTCACTGCTTTAAATATTTCAGAAAATCATCCTGCAAGACAAGACCATGATACTTTTTATTTAAATAAAAAGAATATGCTACTAAGAACCCATACATCTCCTGTACAGATTAGAGTAATGTCACAAAAGAAATTACCGATTAAAATTATTGCTCCAGGAGCTACATACAGGTGTGATGATGATGCTACTCACTCGCCTATGTTTCATCAAGTTGAGGGATTACTAGTAGATAAAAATGCAAATATGGCGCAACTTAAAAGTGTAATAAAGATACTACTAGAAAAATTCTTTCAGATTGAAAATATTCCGGTTAGGTTTAGACCATCTTATTTTCCATTTACGGAACCATCAGCAGAGGTTGACATAGGGTGCTCTAAAAAAAATAACACTTTAGAAATAGGTAAAGATGAAGAATGGTTAGAAGTATTAGGTTGTGGGATGGTTAATGTAAAAGTATTAGAAAACTGTGGTATAGATGCTGAAAAATACAGAGGATTTGCTTTTGGTTTAGGAGTAGAAAGATTTGCTATGTTAAAATATGGTATAAATGATTTAAGAATGTTTTATGAAAATGATTTAAAGTGGTTAAAAAATTATAGCTTCAACCCCAATGGATTTCCAAATATTATTAGAGGATTAAGATGAAGTTTACTCTTTCGTGGCTAAAAGAACATATCAAACTTAATAATAATCCTGCTGAAATTGCCAAAATTTTAACAGACCTTGGATTAGAGGTAGAAAATTTTCAACCTATTAACCCTAGCCTAATGGATATGTTAGTTTGTGAGTTAAAAAGCATTAAGAAGCATCCTAATGCAGATAGATTAAGTTTATGTGAGGTTACATCGGGCAAAGAAAATTACAACGTAGTATGTGGAGCAGGAAATTTATATGAAGGAATGAAAACAGTATTTGCTCCAAATGGAACTTTTATTCCAGGAAAAATGTTTAAATTAGAGAAAAAAAGCATAAGAGGAGTTGAAGGCGATGGAATGCTTTGCTCTGAGGAAGAGCTTTGCTTGTCTGAAAACTCAGCAGGAATAATTGATTTAGGAGATACCTTTGAAGTTGGAAAAAGTTATGGTAGTTACTTTGAAAAAGATTATATCTTTGAAATAGGACTTACTCCCAACAGAGGCGATTGCGCATCTGTCAAAGGTATTGCCAGAGAATTAGCAGCTAAATTATCAAAACAATTAATAAAAAAAGAAGTTTTTCATGAGAAAGATAGTTTTAAAAGTGAGATGGTTTGGGACCTTTCTAGTTTATCAAATAAAAAAGATTGTCCTTTGATTATCGGTAGAGAGTTTAAAATAGAAAAAAACCCTAAGAGTCCTGTAAATTTTGTAAACAAACTAATTCAAATAGGTATTAATCCAAATTCTATGCTAGTAGATATTACAAATTATATATTATTTGATTTAGGACGCCCGCTTCATGTTTTTGATTTAGATAAAATTGAAGGAAATCTTAAAGTAAGAAGAGCAAATAATGAAGAGAGCTTTATAGGGTTAGACAATAAAACTTATAATTTAACAGACAAAGATCTTGTTATAGCAGATGATAAAAAAATAGTGAGTCTAGCAGGTGTGATGGGTAGTGCAAATAGTTGTGTTGATTCTAATACAAAAAAAGTATTTCTTGAAGTTGCCTATTTTGATCCAGATTTAATTTCAAAAACCGGAAGACGACATAATATAATTACTGATGCTAGATATAGATTTGAAAGAGGTGTTGATAAGAATGGTTTGTTAGAGGGCTTGAGTTATGCTACTGAAATGATAATAAATTTCTGTCATGGCAGTTATAGCCAAGCAATTTCTGCAGGAAACTCTCTAGAAAAAAATCATTCAATCAATTATAAAACAGATACCTTTAAAACTATTACAGGATATAGTATCAGTACTGATTTACAAATTAATTATTTAGAAAGATTAGGGTTTGAGATAAAAAAAGAAAAATCTTTTTTTTCCATTACAGCTCCAACATGGAGGCATGATATATTTCATGCCAATGATATAGTGGAAGAAGTTGTGAGGTTAGATGGTTATGACAACATACCCTATGAAAATTCTTTAAATAATGACTTTATGTCAAAGGAAAGTATGCCTTTTTCTAAAAATATAGAGATAGACTTGAGAGAAAAGTTGGCACACCTTGGTTTAGACGAAATAAAATCTTTTACTTTTATTTCTCCAAAAAAAATTATACCTGATACAGACTATAAAGAGGACCTACGTTTAGTTAATCCTATATCTAATGAATTAAGTGTAATGAGAAACTCGTTATATCCAAATTTATTGGACTCTATTTCAAGAAACTATGCAAAAGGTTTTGATGCTTTCGCTATGTTTGAGATAGGTGATATTTTTAGAGGAATTGATTATTCTAAACAAGAAAAATTTATAGGATTAGTTCTTAGCGGTTATCAGACAAAAAAAAACTGGTATTACAATAGAAGATTTTATGATTTTTTTGACATGAAGGCAATTATATTAGATCTTATCAAAATATTTTCATTACAACTAGAAATTGATTTCATAAGAAGTAAAAGTGAATACTATCATCCTGGGAAATCGGCTGATATTATTATCAATAATGAACAAATAGGAAGCTTAGGAGAATTACATCCTAAACTAATGAAAAAGTTTCAGATTAAACAACAAACAGTTTTAGGAACTTTAGAAATTGAGTCATTATTAAAGAACTTTTCTAGTAAAGTAAAATCTAAAGAATTTAACCCATCGCCATTTCTGAACTTAAAAAAAGATTTCTCTTTTATTTTGCCTAACAATGTAAAAGTAGGCGATTTAATAAATTCTATTAAATCCAGCAATGATATTATTGGAGAAGTGTTGGTATTTGATATATATAATAATATAGAAAATAATGATAAAAGGTTTTCTGTTGGAGTAGAAGTAGAAATTTTGCAGAAAGATAAAGTTTTTAATGCTAAAGAAATTAATGAAATAATGCACAATATTATTTTGAAAGTAAAAAAAGAAGTTAATGGTGAATTAAGAGTCTAAGAACATAAACAAACTTAAAGATATCATGATGCTAAAAATCCCACTGAAAAAAAATAAGTTTGCATTTAATAACATAATTATTAGTTCATAAAAAAAACTCCCATATCTATAAGACTCAGATATTTCTTCAGCAAATGATTGAATTCCTACTAAACTATTAGAATTCAAATAAAACCATATTTTTCCCAAAGATAAATCTTGTATAACGACGCTTAGAAGCATTAATAAAGAAGCTAAAAATATTAAATAAATTTGCAATTTTACTTTTATAGACATATAAAAATTATATATTATTTTTTTTTAATTAAAAGGAGAGGTGGCCGAGTGGTTGAAGGCGCACGCCTGGAACGCGTGTATGCGAGAAATCGTATCGAGGGTTCGAATCCCTCTCTCTCCGCCACAAAAAAATTTATTTTATTATATCCTTTTTGAATAATTTAAAGAACTTTGTGACTTCATTATAATTATCAGAGACATCTAAGTTTATTTTTTTGCTAGCTATCATTGAACCTCTTTTTGCCTCGTATATTTTTATTGTTAAAAAGTTTTTTTGACCTTCAGAAAAGACTAATCCATTAATTACAAATGCTGAATTAGCTTCTGTGGCTATTAACATAACTTCAGGAGGGTTTAGGTTTTCAGAGCCCTCAGGAGAATTTACTGTTGCTAATATATCTTTTTCTGTAAGTGTTGAGTTTATGATGTCCATCAGTGAGTTTAGGTTGCCTTCAGTAAAAATGTTAGACTGATTTTTAAAGTTCATTACAGAGAGCTTTAGCACGTTATCTTCAGCCAATGACCCATCAGGTTTAGTTTCTTCTGAGGCTTTAAAATCATCCAAAGTGCTAACTGTTCTTTGATTGTAATTTATTTTTTCAGAGAAAAAATGTTTATATGATAAAAAAGCTAAAATAACTAAAAAAATTAATAATGAAGAACTAATTAATAACTTTTTTTTAAACAAGCCTTTTTTTAAATTACTACTATCGACGATAGTTAGATTTGATGAATAAACATTTATTTTTTCACTTATATTTTTTAGTTTTTTAGTTCCACCAAAATTGAAACTTATATCAACTTTATTTTTAATTTCTTGATAAACTTTCTCAGAAATACATATTTCCCCTGGCTTAGATATGGCTTCTAACCTAGCTGCGATATTAACATTATCTCCGTATAAGTTATTATCTTGAACCATTATATCACCTAAATTAATACCTATTCTAAATTCAATGATAATACCGTCGTTGATTTCAGAGGATGTTTTAGTTATTTTATTTTGTATCTCTATAGCTGCCTCAACTGCGTCAACGGGACTAGCAAACTCTGCCATTATCGAATCACCAGCTGTAGAAAAAATTCTTCCTCCTAGCTGTTGAATAATGGGGTCAGTAGTTTTTCTTGTTTCTTTGAGCCTAAATAAAGTTAATTTTTCATTTTGTGCCATCAATTTACTATATCCAACAACATCTGCAGCAAATATTGCTGCCATTTTTCTTTGTGCTCCTCTATCATTCTTATCTAGGGTAAATAAATTTTTATTATCTTTTATGATTGGCATAATTCAATATTACTTAAAAATATTTTTATTAAAAGTAATTTTATTTATATATTTAAATAAATGGTTACGTTAGTACTTTATAAACCTCAAATTCCACCAAATACAGGAAATATTATGAGGTTATGCAGTAATACTGGTTTTAAATTACATTTAATAAAACCATTAGGTTTTAATTTAGATAATAAGAGTTTAAGGAGAGCAAAGTTAGATTATTTTTCTAATACGAAACCTTTAATTTTCGATGACTTAGAACTGTATATTAAAAAAATAAATATTAAAGATTTATTAATCATAACTAAATTTGGTAAGAATAAATATACTGATGCAAAATTTACAAATAATTCAATAATTATTTTCGGTTCAGAGATTGATGGTTTGCCAAAGATCTTTATTGAGAAATACAAAAATAAAACTTTTAGAATACCAATGCTAAATAATAGCAGAAGCTTAAACCTAAGTAATGCAGCTTCTATAATAGCTTATGAAGCTTGGAAAAGTTTAAATTTTAGTGGCGAAGGTCTTTAATATAATATAATATTTAATTTTATATGAAAAGGGGGGAGAAGTGTTAAAGCTATCAAAAATTCTTATATTTTTATTGTCGTTAATTTTAATATCATGTTCTGATAAGGAAAATAAATCTTTAGATGGAAGCCAATCAGAAGAGATAGGTAAAAAGGTGAGATGGAAAATGGCCAGTACTTTTCCCGGTTCTTTAACCCAATTAGGAACAATGGGAATAAGGTTTCAAAATCAAATATCTAAGGTATCAGGTAAAAATATACAAATTAAGTTTTTTGAGCCTGGAGCGTTAGTTCCAGCATTAGAAGTATTTGATGCTGTTTCATCAGGTTCGGTGGACGCAGGCTGGTCTACTCCTGGATATTGGGCAGGAAAAGTTCCTGCATTGCCATTATTCGCTGCCGTTCCATTTGGTCCTTCTGCTAGTGAATATATGGCTTGGTTATACTTTGGAGGAGGGAAAGAATTATTTGAAAGAATTTATGAGAAGCATAATATCAAAGGTATTTTTTGTGGAGTTATAGCACCCGAGGCATCAGGTTGGTTTAGAAAAGAAATTAAATCTTTAGAAGATATGAAAGGAATGAAAATGCGTTTTTTTGGTCTTGGGGCTAAAGTAATGGAAAAGATTGGAGTTTCTACACAATTGATTGCTGGCGGTGATATCTTCCCGGCTTTGGAATTAGGGACTATCGATGCTACAGAATTTTCAATGCCTGCAGTTGATCTAAATCTTGGATTTTATCAGGTAGCAAAGCATTATTATTTTCCTGGCTGGCATCAACAATCGACTTTATTTGAATTAATGGTAAATATGGATAAATGGAATAATCTTTCTGAAATGCAACAGGCACAAATAGAAAGTGTGTGTGGAGATAATATGAGACATGGAGTAGCAGAAGGAGAGGCAATACAAATAGAAGCATTAGCATCATTAGAAAATAAGGGAGTAAAAATTCATAAGTGGAATGATGAAATTCTAGATACATTAAAAAAAGCTTGGCTTGAAGTTGTAGAGGAAGAAAGTGCTAAAGATGAAGATTTTAAAGCAGCGTGGAATTCTCTTCAAACATTTAGAGAAAATTACAAAACTTGGAAATCTTTAGGCTACTTAGATAATTAGTTTAATTACAATTGCTAGATAAAAAAAATATTTCATTATTAGGGTTAATACTTGGAATTATAGTTTTTTTATTTTTTAATATAGCTTCACCTCCAGAGGGTTTAGATAAAATTTCTTGGTTAACTGCAGGCGTAGCTATTCTGATGACCATTTGGTGGGTAACTGAAGCTATACCTATTTATGCTACAGGATTGGTGCCACTTTTACTATTTCCTCTCCTAGGTTTATTTGATTTAAAAGTGGTAGCAGCATCTTATGCACATCCCCTTGTTCTTTTGTTTTTAGGAGGTTTCATAATAGCATCTGCTATGGAGGACAGTGGTTTGCATAAAAGAATAGCCTTAAAAATTCTAAGTTTTTCTGGTACAAGCCCGAGTAAAATTATAGCTGGATTTATGTTTACTACCGCCGCTTTAAGTATGTGGGTAAGTAATACTGCGTCAACAATAATGATGCTACCCATTGCAACTTCTGTTATAGCATTTTTTACTAGTCAAAATAATGTAAATAACAAGGATTTTGCAATACCTTTATTATTATCAATTGCTTACGCTGCTTCTATAGGAGGCACTGCCACTTTAATTGGTACTCCAACAAATATAATGTTAGCAAGTATTCTTAGTGATACCTATGGTTATAAAATAAGTTTTATAGACTGGCTTATTATAGGACTTCCAGTTGTTACTATTTTAATACCAATAGTGTGGTTATTTCTGACAAGAATAATATTTAAAGTGTCTTCTAAGAAATCAGATGCTTTAGAGAATACTCTTATAAAAATGAAAAGAGAAATTGGAAAATCAAGTGCTACTGAAAAAGTTGTAGCGTTCATATTTTTTTTGACTGCTACCCTATGGATTTTTAGAAAAACTTTAAACGATAAATTTAATTTAACCTTGAATGATACATCAATAGGTATATTAGGAGCATTGCTTTTATTTATAATTCCTTACGGGTCAAATAAAAGAGCCTGTAGCTGGGAAACTGCAAATAAGATTCCTTGGGGAGTATTATTTTTAGTAGGCGGCGGAATAGCCCTCTCGAGAGCAATCAAAGTTTCAGGATTAGCTGAGTGGATAGGTTCTTTCTCTAATTACTTAAACGGATTAGATATTTATTTATTGATATTTATTGCTGTGGCCTTAATCATACTTTTAACGGAACTTAATTCTAATACTGCAACTGTAGCAACTTTCTCACCTATATTGATTATCTTTGCAATAGGACTTGAAGTTAATCCTCTAGTTTTCGTAATACCTACCACTATAGCAGCAAGCTGCGCATTTATGCTCCCTATTGCTACTCCACCAAATGCTGTAGTTTTTGGGAGTGGAAAAGTAAAGATTAATAATATGATAAAAGCAGGATTACCTCTCAATATCATTTCTGTTTTTATTGTTACTTCAGTAAGCCTGATAATATTGAATCATATTTTTAATTACAATCTAATGGTTTTACCAGAGTGGGTTACAAAAAATTAATATAAAAACTTTTTATTAATTTTGGATATATAAATTTTAGAAGACTTCATCGTTATTAAAAACTCAATAAAAACTGCAATTGCTATACTGCTAAACAAACTGTTTTGTAAAAAAGGTAATCCCATTACATAACAGGCTATAAGACCAGAGAGATCACTACTGTAAGTATTGCTTAAAAACCAAACGCCAAAATTGGATATAATAAAAAATATCAAACAACTACCCATAACGCCTATAAGTCTTAAAAAATAATTTTTAAAATACTTTGAAAAGAAACCTATAAATATAATGCTGCCCCAGGTAAAAAATAGTAAATTATGTATTCCTATCACTAGGTCACTTAATATGAATGCGGTTAGAGTCAAAAATACATATCTTAATCCAAAAAGTGCAGGAAGATAAAATGCTACAGCAATAGCTGTAGTGAAGTTAGGAGGATGAGGTATTAACCTACTGATAAGAATTGATATAAAGCTTATTACTATGAAATTCCTTATTAAAGTATTAGACATAATTAATTTTATCATAATTTTATTAAATTTTAATTCTAATTTTCAAACTTTATTCCTAAATACATAGAGAGTCCAGGGCTTCTATATCCAAGATTTTCTGACGTTCCTCCGCCTCTATTTACTATGTTATCCCTATCTAAAAGATTCTCAAATTTTAAAAAAGCTTTTGCGTGTTTTTGAAATGAATAGCTTGCATTCAAATTTAATGATCTATAAACAGGCAATTCATTATATTTAGTATCTTTAGATTTATTTTGAAATAAGTAATATGTATTAATATTTATATTTTTCCTTGGCTCATAGTTCAAAGAAAATACAATTTTATCTTTAGGAACTAAAGTTATGCTATCACCATCATTTTCTTTTCCATGAGTTTTTGTGTAATTCATACTTGTAGTAAAAAAATCATAAATTGCAGTTTTAAACCTTATTTCAGATCCATGTGTTTTAAGATTTGCTGTTGATTGTCTGTATTTAGAAGCAGCATACTTGATTATATCTTCTACTTTAGTTTCAAAAGCACCAAAATATAATTTACTAGAATTTTGATTAAAGCTTATTTCACTTCCTAAATCATAGGTAATAGATTTCTCAGGAGTCAAGTTAGTATTTCCATATGAACTATATAGCTCGTATGGTGTAGGCGTTCTATATCCTGTTCCAATACTTCCTCTAAAAATAACATTTTTAAATATATTATTATTAAACTGTATTCTTCCTGTATCAAAAGTATCATACTGACTGTCGTATTCTCTTCTAATAGAAGCATCAACATTTGTAGAATTTAATAGTTTAAATCTAAATTCAGAAAAAATAGAATGAATTTCTTTGTCAGCTAATAATCCATTCATATCAGCACTTTTTTTAAGGTAATCAAGGCCTGATAAAAAATTTATCCCAAATAAATTACTAGAAATTATATATTCTAATTTATTTTTTCTCCCATCATATTCGTAGCTAGCTCCACTTGTATTTATTCTAGTAGTGTAGGTAGGTTGAAATGTTATCTTATGACTTACATTTCTTTGAGAATAAGTCAGGTCAAAAAGTAAGGCATAAAGTTTATCATCTCTATAATATAAAGAACTATCTCCAGGATAGGAAAAATTATTGTCATATTGATTATGTTGCTTATAAAACCTTCCATTAAAGTTAGCTTCTATATTATCTGTAAGTATAAAATTCGATAAAAAATTTGACCCATACAAGTAATAGCCATCTTTTTCTGTTGGGGCTAATTCTGTGTCAATAAAACTATTATAGCCAGTCGACCTCTCACCCCCTAAATTAATAACTAGTTGCAATGTTTCATTTGCATAACTAAGGGAGTTGGAGTTTTTTATAGAACCATATGACCCTGCCTCTAAATAGTTAGTTTCTTTAAATCCAAATTTATCAGGAAATGAGGAGTTTATGCTTATTACACCTCCTATTGCGTTTCCTCCATATAGAGTCCCTTGCGATCCATTTAAAATTTCAATATTGTCAACGGTAATTAGATTCAAATTGTCAATATATGTTGGCTCTTCTTGAGTTGAAGTGATATCTGATAAATCCATACCATCCACTAAAACTTTTATATATTTTCTTGATAATCCTCTATTAAAATAACTTGGATCAGTTCCTTTATTTCCTTTAGTAGAAACAGTAAATCCTCCAAATTCTTGTAACACACCACTTGTAGTTGTAGCAGCAGAACTCTCAATTTGTCTTTTATTAATCATTAATACAGATGATCCTACTTTATTTAATTCAACTAGAGATCTATTAGGAGTTACTACTATACTTCCTAATTTATCTTGAACCATTGCGTTTTTTGTTATTAAAAAAATAATTATGAAAAAAATAATTTTTGAAAAATTCATGAACCTTTCCTTTCAGTTTTTTAAAAATAAGGTCATGAACGATAAAATCGCGCTTTCAACGTAACCTCCGACGCAAGCTAGACCACATTTGGCAGGTTTCCTGACTTACGGCTAGTATTTTCTTCCTTCCCAGAAATTTTCCAGTGGACTTTAGAAAAACTTTGCACCATTTACAGTTGCGGAGACAGTTATGGATTTAAACCATATTCCCTTTTACTTCTTTTTACAGAACACCAAATGTAAATTTAATAGTATCAGATCTAAAAAAATAAAATAACTATTTTTTAAATCTTTTCCAGAATCTTTTTTCAAAGTTCCAAAAATATTGAAACTCTCCAAAAATAGCCCCCACTCCTAACAAAATAATTTGATAAATTGGAAAAATAATAAGTAGTCTTAAAAAAATTTGAATTATTTTATTAGATACATATTCTTTATAATTTAAAAGGTTTAGAACTGGTTCTGAGACATATACAGATAAGCTTCCACTAATAGCAAAAACTAAGAAGACAATTATTAGCTGGTAAACTGAATTAGTCTTAAAAATTTTTTTTAAAAATATAAGCAATTATTATTTTGCCTTAGAAATTATTTTTATATGGTCAATCATTGCCATCATTCCAACTTGTCGTCTAGCAGACAAGCTTGGTCCTAATCCTAATTGATTAACTATATCGTGTCTAACATTTTTAATTTCTTCAGTGCTTAGTCCCGAAAAAGCTTCTGCTATTATTTTTACTAGGCCTCTGACAATTAAAGCGTCACTATCTCCTTCAAAGTAATTTTTCTCATTTTTTCTATAGCTTTTTAGCCACACTTTTGCTAGGCATCCAGACATTAGATTTTTTTCATTTCTGTCACTTTCCAAAAAGCAACTAGCTTTTTTCCCATAATCAATTAAATATTCAAATTGTCCTTCTTCACCTTCAATTTCTAAAATCTGATTAAGGTTATCTGCATGGTTTTTTATTTCATTAAGCATTATTTTAATTTATATACGATTATAATTGAAAAAGTATTAGTTTTTTTTAGTATTTCGTTTTTTTCAAATTTAACAATCTTATTTTTTAATACTTTAGTCAAGGAGTCTATTATTCTTTTTGAAGCATTAGTATTATCTCCTACAGTAACTTCTTTAACTATTCCTTCCTTATCAAGGGAGAATACTATTTCAACATTACCCTCTTCTCGCTTTCTTATAGAAATTTTTGGATAGTATATGGAGGCCTCTTTCTGAATTTTATTTTTTAAGTAACTCTTGTAATCTTCTAATAACTCTAAATAATTATTCTCTTCTACTGCTGGTTCTAATAAGCTGTTAGTTTCTTCGCTAAGTTCTTTGTTTGTATTATCATTAAAGCTTCGACTTTCAGGTATATTCTTTCTCCTTGACTGCTTATCTTTTATAATAAAATTATTTTTCTTGTCTGCTTTCTTTACATTTTTAATTAAATTTTTAGATTGTTTCATATTGTTATTATTTTTTTCATTTATAGAATCTAAATCTTTTGAAGTAATTTCAGGTTTTAATATTTTTTTTGGCGTAAAAGACTTTTTCGCATCATTTATTTCTTCTATATTTTTATTATTCTGATTGAAAAGTTGTACAGATATTGAGTTATTATTTTGTAAAGGTAAATTAGGTTTATAACTAATAAAATTTATCACGAAAATTAAAAGTACACTATGAATAATAACTGAAGTAAAAAAACTATTTTTTTGAAAAAGAAAAATTAATATAGCCCTATAAAAAATCATAGTTTTAATTTTTTTTGTCACAAAAAATTATTTTAATCACCACCTAATATTAATGCCTAAAAAAAAGCTTCTTGGCTGTCCAGGAGACAAGAAGTTTGGGTCTAATGGTCCTACCGCAGTATCGCCATTTCCTGTATCTCCTAACTCTGCTATAGGTACATTTACTTCATCTGAAGCTGCTTCGCCTAAAACTCCCATTGTTTCGTATTTACTATTGAGTACATTTTCAAGTCTTGCAAAAAAATTGATATTTTTTTTTGGTGAGTATTCTGATTGTAAGTTGAAAACAACATAAGGAGAAGTTTTATTTAATTGATTTGATTCGTCTCCTCTCAAGAAAACTCCAGTAGCTCCAGTAAGCCCGCCTGTTATATTCAAGTCTTCTTGTAAACCATATGTAAAATTAGCATTAATCTTGTGTTTAGGCATTCCAGGTATAATGTCTCCTGCTTCTACATCATTTGTTGAGTTAGGGTGGTTAGCTGCTGGTAATGTATGTGCTGACTGAAATGAAGCTTGCATGAAAGAGTAATTTAATGTGAAACCCTTAAACCAATTTTTTCTATTTTTATGAGAAGCATTTAAGCTAAAATCTAATCCTAATCTTTGAGTTTCTCCAAAGTTTTTAAAGTAGCCTGATGATAATCCTGTACCAGAACTTACAAAGATAATATCATCATAATTTTTTGTCAAATATCCTATAGAGCTCCAATTAATGTTAAATTTATTAATATTATAAACACCTCTCAAGCCTGTTTCTACTGCCCTAGTTATTACTTGTTCCAAAGGCGGATCAGCTACGAATGCATTAGGAAGTCTACATGGAGCTCCAGGATCAGCACATGCTAATTCTACTGGAGATGGTGCTCTATTAGCTTCCCTATAATTTACAAGTAATGAAGTGCTATCAGATAACTCTCGAACAAAACCTACTGAAGGGTTAAATCTAAAATATCTATGGTCACCATTAACAAATGCAGTTCTAGTATAAATATTTGTTTTAAAATTATCTATAAGTTCTACAAATGCAATGTTTGCTCTAGCAGATGTAGAGAAGGTAGTTTGTTCGTCATATTTAAAAGTATTACTAATATATGCTCCATACAAATTTAATTTTCCAGTAACTTCTGCTGGCCCTACGTCTCCTCTTTCTTTTTCATCTGGATCACCACCATTTCCCGTATGCTCCTGTTCAGCTACTAGTTCAATAGGTTGGTCAAATCTATTAAAAAGGGGTTCAACAGTTCTTTCGTTAGTTAGCATACCTAAAAATCCTCCTGACCTGTAATAAGACTTTGCCTGGTCATAAGAAAAACCCATAGATATTTGGTTTTCTCTGTTATATAGATTCTTGAAGGTATCATATTGTAAGGCTCCACCTATTGTTGTGGTAGTAGTAAATGTTTTATTTAATAAACCATACTTTCTAATGTTATCATTTGATTCAATAGCATTTCCATTTTGGTCCAAAATAACACCGTAATCTCCAGTTGAATTATCTTCTCCACATAAAGGAGAGTCATCAAATCCATAATCACTCTGAAGTTCGTTAGCATCAGCTGCTACATCCTCTGCACATTCCTCTGCATCTACTTCATCAGCATTAAAAGTATTTCTAAATAATCTTCTCACATAAATATTTGCAGTTAGTATTGAGTCATTTTCAGTATAGTAATTTCCTGTTCCCGTCATCATCAATACTTTATTAGTAGTATTATCAGGCCAGGTAAAAACAGATGCTCTATCAACATGTAATAGTTCTACAGGAGTAACTCCATTACCATTTAAGTCAGTATCTCCTCCCAAAATAGAAAAATTAATATTATAATTTTCTTTTTCATGTTCAAGGTTACTAAAAAATCTTGCAATTTTTCCTTTACTATGGTCTCTCCATCCTCCATCACTTGCTTTTTCTAATGAAGTGTAAAGTCCTGTATCTTCGGTTCCTGTCCCAAATTCAAAGGTTTCAGAGTGGTAGGCATATGATCCAACCCTTACTGTATTGTTTAAATAAAGTTCTTCATTTTTGTAATCTAGTCCCTTTTTTGTTGTTAAAGCAATTGATCCTCCTAAGGCATTAAGGCCAAAAGCAGGATTAGAACTCATTAAATCAACTTTTTTTATTGCATATTCTGGAATAAGTTCCCATTGAACGGTATCTCCAAAACTTTCATTTATACGTACCCCATCTAAATATACTGTGATGCCTTGTGACTCACCCAAAAGAGGGGATGCAGTAAAACCTCTGTAATCAAGGTTTTTTTGAAAACTTCCATTTTGTACATCTTTTACAGTTACACCTGAAAGATTTTCATTCATAATATCCGCTAAGGTTTTAGATAGGTTTTTTTTAATTTCATTTTGATTTATAGATTGCGAGGAGCTTGGATGCTTATTTTTTTCAATTAAAATACCTGGCAAAGGAGATATACCTATTACTTCTACTGTTCCGAGCTTTTCTTCTGAAATAGCTAAAGAGTAAATAAAGAAGATTAAAAAAATTAAATATTTCATTATTGGTTTATCTTATAAACACTATTGCAAAAAACTATAGTTAACTAAGTTTACTATTTTGTCAATATTTAAAGTAATTATATTTTTGTAGGATTAGCAATTCCTTTGTAGACTATATTAGGATCGAAAGATTTTTTCTTCTCTGTAAATTTTAGAGAAACATTTCCATTTTTCGTTTCAATTTTTCTGTAAAAACAACTTTTATATCCTACATGACAGGATGCTTCTTTACCTCCCTTTTTAGGTTTAGTCAATTTTACCTCAAATATTACACAATCTTGGTCATCGTCAATAAACATATTCTTTATGTGGTGATACATTCCAGAAGTTTCACCTTTAAGCCAAATGCTTTGTCTGCTTCTAGAAAAATAATGTGCATTTTTTGTTTCTAGGGATCTCTGAAAAGCTAATTTATTAATATAAGAAAACATAAGAATTTGATTTGTTTTGTATTCAACGGTAATACATGGCAGAAGCTTTTCTTTGTTAAATTTTGGACAAAGTTTTATTCCTTCTTCAATTTCGTATACTGAAGTTCTTCTAGAAAATTTTATTTTATTATTAGTATTTTTCATTTTATATAAATAAATTTAGTAGAAAATTTGTAATTATCAAATAAAAGTGATAAATAAGTAAATATGAAACAAAGTAACATACTTGATAAAAAAGAAAATACTAAAAAACAACCTTCAGCAGAGGAAGCAAAGGAAGCTGTAAAGACTTTGATATCTTGGGCTGGTGATGACCCTGAAAGAGAGGGTTTATTAGATACGCCAAAAAGAGTAATAAAAGCTTATAAAGAATTTTTTGCAGGTTATTTTGAAGACCCTCATGAAATTTTATCAAAAACGTTTGAAGAAGTTGCAGGTTATGATGAAATGGTAATAGTAAAAAATATAAAAGTTGAGTCTCATTGCGAGCATCATATGGTTCCAATTTTAGGCATTGCTCATGTAGCATATATTCCAAATAAAAGAGTAGTAGGTATAAGTAAATTAGCTAGAGTTATAGATGTATTTGGTAAGAGGTTACAAACACAAGAAACAATGACAGCGCAAGTTGCATCATGCATTCAAAATGCACTATTGCCTAGAGGAGTAGCGGTTGTTATTGATGCACAACATCAGTGCATGACTACAAGAGGTATAAAAAAGTCTGAGTCTTCTACAGTAACTAGTAGAATGTTAGGTGTATTTAGAACTGATGCTAGAACAAGGTCAGAGTTTTTAAACTTTATATCTAAGTAAGATAAAAAAATATTGTTAGAAAAAAAAAAAAAATTTTCTATAAAAACTAAACATCCTTTAATTTTGGCGAGCAGCTCAATTATTAGAAAGAGTATACTTAAAAATGCTGGATTAGATTTTAAAACTATATCATCAAATATTAACGAAGGTTATATAAAAAAAAAGTTTAAAGATAAGCCTTACACTTTTATTAGCAAGAAACTGTCTCAAACGAAAGCAATTACAATAAGCAACAAAAATTATAATTGTTATGTAATAGGAGTAGATCAGATCTGCGTATTTAGAAAAAAAATTTTAAATAAACCTCTTAGTAAAAAAAACGCAATTTTGCAATTAAGCATGTTAGCTGGTTATGAACATGAACAAATAAGCGGATGTAGCATTTGTATAAATGGAAAAATAATACATTCATTTTGTAGCAGAGCTAAATTAACAATGAGAAAAATAAATAAACAACAGATCATAAATTATGTGGATTCTGATAATCCTATACACTCTTGTGGTTCTTATAAGTTTGAATCTAAAGGGTACCTATTATTTTCCAAAGTAAAAGGAGATCAATTTACTATACAAGGAATGCCATTATTTGATTTATTCAACTTTCTAATAAAAAAAAATATAATAAAATATGAATAATTTAAAAATTTATAACTCTATTTCAAACAAAAAAGAAACCTTTATTCCAATAGATAAAAATAATATAAGAATTTATGCCTGTGGGCCTACTGTATATAATTATGCTCATATAGGAAATGCAAGAATGGCAGTTGTTTTTGATACAATTGTCAAATTACTCCGCTATGTTTTTCCCAAAGTAACCTATGTTTCAAATATAACCGATATAGACGATAAAATAATAAAAAGAAGTTTAGAAGAAAAAAAGACATGTGAAGAAATTAGTGAAACATATTTAAGAATATATAATTCTGAAATGAAAAAACTAAATGTTGACGTTCCTGATTTCCAACCAAAAGCAACAGAATATGTGCATAGTATGATAGAAAAGATAAAACATTTAGAAAATCAAGGTTTTGCTTATAATAAAGACGGGCATATCCTATTTTCCGTATCTTCTTTTCCAAAATATGGAATGCTTTCAAAAAGAAGTAAAGAAAAACAAATTGCTGGAAGTAGAGTTTCTGTGGAGAGTTATAAGATAAATCCAGAAGATTTTGTGCTATGGAAACCATCAAAAAAAAATGAGCCCGGCTGGAACTCTCCATGGGGATTCGGTAGGCCTGGATGGCATACTGAGTGTTTTGCTATGGCGTCTGATATTTTAAAAACACCATTTGATATACATGGAGGAGGATTAGATTTAAAGTTTCCTCATCATGATAACGAAATAGCCCAAAGTTGTTGCTTTCAAAATAAGAAAGACGATTTTAGTAGTTATGCCAGATATTGGATGCATAATGGATTTGTTACAATAGATGAAAAAAAAATGTCAAAATCACTTGGGAATATAGTTCTTTTAAAAGATTATTTAGAAGTTTATAATGGAGAAGTTATAAGATTTGCTCTTTTAAGTGCACATTACAGAAGTCCTTTGGTTTGGACAGAGAGTTTAATAAATCAATCAAAAAATATTTTAGATAAATTCTATGAAGTTTTAAGAAAATTAGAAGATATAAAAATTCAAAGGTATGATCTAATATTACCAAAAGAATTAGAGGTATGTTTTTTTGACGATCTAAATATTTCTAATGCTTTTGTATATTTGAATAAAATTATAAGAAATAAAGAAAACTTCAAAACAGATAAAAATAAAAAAAATCTTAAAAAAATTTTAATGACAGTTAGCAATATTTTAGGGATATTTAAACATAGCCCAAAAGAATGGTTTAATGAGAAAATAAATACTAGTGATGAAAATATGAAGATTATTGAAGCCTTAATACAAAAAAGAAATGTAGCTAGAGAAAATAAAAATTTTAGTTTAGCAGATGACTTAAGAAAACAACTTACTAATTTAGGTGTGGAAATACAAGATGGCCCTAAAGGAGTAAAATGGAAATGGTTGAATTAAAATGGAACATAAAGACAAAAAAAAAAATATTTTAATTACCTTTCCAGATGGTAAAAAATTAAAATATAACAAAGGGGTTAGAGGTATAGAGATTGCAGGAAATATATCTAAATCCTTAGAAAAAAAATCTGTAGCTGTAAAAGTTAATGGAGAATTAAAAGACTTATCTGATGAAATTAATAATGACTCAAAGGTAGAAATAATTACTAATGACACAGAAAGCGGTTTAGAAATTATGAGACATACCCTAACTGCGCAAGTGTTGGCAAAAGCAATTAAAAATTTATATCCTAAATCAAAATTAGCAATAGGACCGACAATAGAAAATGGCTTCTATTATGATGTTTTATTAGAAAAAACTATATCGAATGAAGATCTTCCTAAAATTGAAAATGAAATGAAAAAAATAGTTTTGGATGGAAACAAAATCAAAAAAATCTATGTAAGCAAAGAGGAAGCTTTGAAGTTATTTTCTAATAAAGATGAAACTTATAAAATAGAAATTATTAAAGAGTCTAAACAGAAAGACAATTTTCAAATTTATTGTCAAGACAATACAGATTTCTTTGATTTATGTTATGGACCTCATTTGCCTAATCTAAAACATATTGGAGCATTTAAATTGACTAAAGTAGCTGGTGCATATTGGAAAGGTGATTCTAACAATGAAATGCTGCAAAGAATATATGGAACAGCATGGAACAATCAGAAAGATTTAGAAACCCATCTTAATATGTTAAAAGAAGCAGAAAAAAGAGATCATCGCCTTTTGGGTAGTATAATGAACTTATATCATTTTCAAGAGGAAGCTCCAGGTTCAGTTTTTTGGCATCCTGATGGTTGGACATTATTTCAAACTTTACTGAATTACATGAGAAAAAAACAAAATGAAGCAGGGTATTTAGAAATCAACACCCCTGATATAATGGATCGTTCATTGTGGGAGAAGTCAGGGCATTGGGAAAAGTTTGGAGAAAATATGTTTACTACAACAACTAAAGAAGAAAAGACTTATGCAATAAAGCCAATGAATTGTCCAGGTGGAATTCAAGTATTTAATCAAGGAATTAAAAGTTATAGAGATCTTCCACTTAAAATATCTGAATTTGGAAAGGTTCATCGTTACGAGCCTTCAGGTGCTTTGCATGGGCTTATGAGAGTTAGAGCTTTTACACAAGATGATGCACATATATTTTGTACAGAGGATCAATTAGAAAAAGAATGTCAAGTAGTATGTAAATTAATAATTTCTATTTACAAAGACTTCGGGTTTAATGATATTGCTGTAAAATATTCTGATAGACCTGAAAAAAGAGTAGGTAGTGATGAGGTTTGGGACAAGTCTGAAAAAGCATTATTATCTACAATTGATAATCTGGGTATACCTTACACAATCAATCCAGGGGAGGGAGCATTTTATGGGCCAAAATTAGAGTTTGTACTTCGAGATGCTATTGGAAGAGACTGGCAGTGTGGTACAGTCCAAATTGATTTAAATTTACCAGAAAGACTTTCTTGCAACTACATAAATAAAGCTGGAGAAAAAATGGTGCCTGTGCTTATTCATCGAGCATTATTTGGTTCTTTAGAGAGGTTTATAGGTATTTTAATTGAACATTATGCGGGACGTTTACCCTTATGGTTAAGTCCTGTAAATGTTGCTATAGTGACTATAAATAATAAATTTGATGAATATGCATCAAATCTCAAAGATAGATTGTTAAAAGAAGGAATAACTTGTAAATTAGATTTACGAAATGAAAAAGTAGGGTACAAAATAAGAGAGCATAGTAGTACAAAAATTCCTTTAATTTTAGTTATAGGAGAAAAAGAGGTAGAAAGCAACACAGTGGCATTGAGAAAACTTGGCAGTCAAGATATAGAAATTTCTTCAATAGAAAAAATTATTAATCTTATTAAACATGAAAAAAATAAATATTAAAAAATTAGTAAAATACTTTATTAGGTTGTATCAACTAATAATATCTCCCTATTTAGGTAACAATTGCAGGTTTTATCCAACTTGTTCGAATTATGCTATAGAAGCAATTGAAAAGAAAGGATTGATAGTGGGTATTGTAATGGCTGTAAAAAGGATATTAAGGTGTAATCCTTGGGGAGGAAGTGGGATAGATATGGTTTGTGAAAAAGATGTTAAAAATAAAAACTAAATGCGGTTTAGAAAAGAAAAGCAATTTAGAAAAGAAAAGAGGATTCTTTGCAAGAATCAGGTTATACTGGTTTTTATTAATAGGAGGATTAAGAGATTATTTTAAATAAGTTTGTGGTAAAAAAAAATTTAATTATAATATTTTTAATAATATTCAATGCTAAGGTTAGTTTTTCTCAGGAATACTCTGCCTATGATTTACTAAAAAGTTGCAGTGACTATAAAAGTTGGATTGATAATAAATTCGAGTCACCAGCAGATCAAAAGTTATTGTTTAATATGGGGAAATGTCAAGGTATAATGGAAACCACAGGAAAGATAATGTCTACTTTGTGTGCAGAAAGAAAAAGAAATGTAAATATTAATAAGCAATTAGCAGCAAACCTACAGGGTATTAGGACTGTTTCATTAGTTAGAGAGTATGTTTCTGTTGCTTCTTCTATAGGGAATATACAAAAATATAGTGCTCAAAGCTTATTAACTCAAATATTAAGTAAAAAATGGCCGTGCAAGTAACTGCATTTAATTGATTAAAATTTAATCTTATTCCAATTGTAATTTGAAAGTTGGCTGTTTTTTAATCATTTATTCAATTATTTAAAATTGATTTTTTTTTTTCCTAAACTTATAATCTGATTTCGCGTTAGTTCTGGTTTTATTGTGATTTAGCACTAATTTATAAAACATAAATAAAAATGATATGAAAAATGTAACAACCCATAGGCCTGGAAAACAAGGATTATACGACCCTGCTAACGAGCATGACGCTTGTGGAATAGGGTTTGTTGCAAATATTAAAGGAAAAAAAAATCACTCTATTGTACAAAATGGACTAGAGATGCTAGAAAACTTAGAGCATAGAGGTGCGGTTGGAGCAGATAAAACCGTAGGTGATGGAGCAGGCATTCTTACTAACTTACCAGATAAGTTGTTTAGAGATGAATTTAAAAAAATCTCTAAGGATTTACCAAAAGAAAAGCACTACGGTGTGGGTATGGTCTTTCTTCCAACCTCAAAAAAAGAACAAGATAAATCAAGACAGGTTATAAGTAAATTTTTAGAAGAAAACAAATTACAATTATTTCATGTTAGAGATGTTCCTGTAAAAAGCTCTATTTTATCAGTTGAAATGAAAAAAAGCGAACCTGCAATAAAGCAATTTTTTGTTAAGATAAAGGGAAAATCAAATTCTTCAATTCTAGAAAAAAAGCTTTTTATAGCGAGTAAACAAATTTCAAATGAAGTTGCTAGATTATCTGAAAACAACAAGGTTTTTAATAATTTTTACATTAGCTCATTTTCTAATAAAATTGTTACTTATAAGGGGATGTTATTATCTAATTTAGTCAGAAAGTATTTTCTAGATCTTAGAAATAAGGCATATGTTAGTAATTTCTCTCTTATACATCAAAGATTTTCTACTAATACTTTTCCATCTTGGGACTTAGCACAACCTTTTAGAATGATTTGCCACAATGGTGAAATAAATACTGTAAGAGGAAATGTAAATTGGATGAATGCTAGAAAATTAATTTTAGAAAGTAAAGTTTTAGGAAAGGATTTAAAAAAAATTTGGCCCTTAATTGTTTTCGGGCAATCTGATTCTGCTTGTTTTGATAATGCGTTAGAACTTTTAACTGCAGGTGGATATTCAATAGAGCATGCTATGATGCTTCTTATCCCAGAGGCATGGCAAAATGCTACAAATATGAATAAGAGAAAAAAAAACTTTTATAAATATTACTCCCAGTTTAGCGAGCCATGGGATGGTCCAGCAGCAGTAGCTTTTACAGACGGAAAAAAAATTGGAGCAACTTTAGATAGAAATGGCCTCAGACCAGCAAGATATTTTATTACTTCAGATGACAGAATAGTCTTGTCTTCTGAAATGGGAGTTTTAAGAGTAGCAGAAAATTTAATCATAAAAAAAGATAGACTAAGGCCAGGAAAAATGCTTTTAGTTGACTTAGAGAAAGGTAAGATTGTTCAAGATAATGACCTTAAAAAGCAAATGTATGGTAAATTGGATTATAGTAAAATAATAAAAGAAAATATAGTCACCTTAAAGGAAGAAGTTTCATCAAAAAACTTTCAATTAGAAAAAGATAAAAATATCAAAATTAAACAAAATCTTTTCGGGTATACTGAAGAGGATATTAAATTTTTAATTAAACCTATGGTGGCAAATACAGCAGAGGCTACTGGTTCGATGGGAACTGATACCCCCATTGCAGTTTTATCTAGACAAAATAAACTTTTATTTAATTACTTCAAACAAAATTTTGCTCAGGTAACAAACCCTGCAATAGATC
>PCCU01000042.1 GCA_002732015.1 Candidatus Pelagibacterales bacterium | reverse complement strand
TTTTTAAATCTAAAATATTTCTTAATAAACTATCCGAAAATCTACTTTGATTAAAGCTTTTTTCATTGCTAGAATTTTCGAGATTGATGTTTTCATTTATGTTTTTAGCGTTAAAAATACCATTATCTTTTTCTATATAACTATTTGTATTTTTTTCTTTAAAGTTTAAATTAGGCAAAGCCTTATTTTTTTTAGTTAATAAACTAGCTTCTTTATCAATAGTATTTAAACTATTTGATGTTATAATTTTAATTACTTTTTTATTTTTAACTGCACTTTTTAAATTACTAAAATTTAAATAATTTTTAAAAAAAGTTTTAATTTTTTTTTCTTTAGTTTGAGAAATAATAGAGTAAGAGTTCGTAGGTTTTTTTTCTATTAAGTTAATTGTTTTATTGCCAAATCTATTCTCATTAAAAGAAAATGCATTATTAACTTTTTTAGCTTTTTTTTGATTATTTAGTATAAAGTCATCGATTTTAGTTTCTGTTTTTTTATTAATAATATTATTATTATTTTTTGTTTTATTTGCTAAAGGTCCCAATATCTTTTCATTTTTAAGTAATTCCTTGATTTTTCCTGACCCATTAATATGGTGCTCCAATTTTATTTCATCACTTTTAGTTTCTTTTATATTGTCAAATTTATTTATAATAACACTATTTTCAATTTTTTTTATTTTTCCTTTATTTTCTTTTTCATCCAAATCAGATTTATTCTGATTTATTGAAAATAATACCTCATTTATATCTGAAGAAAAACTATCTTTATTTTCAGAGTTATTTTTTTTAGATTTTTCAGAAAAACTTCCATTTTCTAGTAAACCCGCAAATAGACCTTCTATAACACTTTTCATTAATACTCACTTTTTTTTTATTTTTTTGCAAAAATAATGCCATCAGTTATTTTTTTGAGGCGGCATACTGTTAATAAACTGGTTTTCTTTATTATTTTTTTCTAATTGTGTAATAAGTTTAATTTTTTCATCAACTATTTCTTTTTCTTTAATAAGTTTTCCTAAATTATTTTTAGCTCTTTTCATTTCTATAGACAAAAACTTTTCTCTATTTTCTGATATATAAATCTGTTCTATTAACTTTAATTTATATTCGCTTTTTTCTTTCATATTCCAAGCCAACTCAGTATTCTCTATAGACGTATTTTTTAAAATCTTTTTAAGCTTTTCTTTATTGCTTTTGTTTTTTTCAAACTCATTGTCCAAAGTAGTAATTTCTTCTTTTTGTCCTAATAATTTTTTTTTTTTTATTAAGCTCAGGTTTTCTAATCTTTTTTTATTTAACATTTAAGCTGATTTTTCTAAAAGCAATTTGAGTTTCTGAAAAGATCCTTCAAATGTATCATTTTCTGTATTATCTTGTTTCATAAAATCAACAATTTTTGGCCACATTTCATGAGCTTTATCTATTGATTTATCTTGCCCTTTTGAGTATCCTCCCATTAAAACAAGGTCGCGACTTTCCTTATAAACTGAAACTAACCTTTTTAATTCTCTACTTAGCTGTTTATGCTCTTCTGAAACAATATCATCCATTACTCTACTAATTGAATTTTGAATATCTATTGCTGGGTATATTCCTAATTGTGCTTGCTCACGAGATAAAACTATATGTCCATCAAGTATAGCCCTAGCTGAGTCAACTACTGGATCGTTATGGTCATCTGCATCAGCTAATACCGTATAAAACCCGGTTATATTTCCTTCTGATATATTCCCACTTCCTGCTCTTTCAATAAGAGCTGGTATCATAGAAATGACAGAAGGCGGATATCCTTTTGATGTTGGCTGTTCACCTAAAGCAAGACCAATTTCTCTTTTAGCATGTGCTACTCTAGTTAAAGAGTCCATAATCAAAAGTACATTTTTACCTTTTGAACGAAAGTATTCTGCTATTGCCGTACATCTATTTGCCCCTCTCATCCTAAGCAAGGGAGACCTATCTGCTGGAACTGCAACAATTATTATCTTATTTTTTTTATCATGACTAAGTAAAGAGTCTACCATAACTTTTACTTCTCTAGCTCTCTCTCCAATAAGGCCTACAACTACTACATCAGACTCAGAATATTTACTCATCATTTGTAATAAAACTGATTTACCAACACCACTTCCTGCTATAATTCCTATCCTTTGTCCTTTTCCTATTGAAATAATAGAATTAATTGTTCTTACACCTACATCAAATGTACTTTCTATTTTTTTTCTCTCCAATGGATTGACTGCTTTGCCATTTAATGGCCAATAGTCTCTGAACTTTTCTAGTTTTTTTCCGTCTAAAGGATTTCCCATACCATCAATTACTCTTCCTAATAATGCTTCGCCTACTGGAATATTAACTCCTTCGTCAACTAGTCGAACTATTGAACCTACTTTGAGCTTAGTATCAGTATTGTGCAGTGCAACTAGATTTTTATTATTTCTGAACCCTATAACTTCGGCACTAGTTTTGTAAGCATCCAAACTATCTATTTCACAAACACTTCCTACAGAAGCTGGAAATCCATCTGTCTCGACTATACTACCTTCTAAGCCTCTAACTACTCCTGAAACTTCTGTCGACGTAAAAATACTATCAAATTTATTTTCTTCAATAATTTTTTTTAATATACTCATAAATTCTTACCATGAATTTTATGTTTTATTTTAATACCGTTTATTTGTAATATTACTTCACCGTTAGAAAGTTCAGCTTTATGACTTATATTCATTTCTTTAAGTTTAGGTTTTATATCCTTATTTTTTTCCATTATTTTAAAGTCATTTTCACTTACAAATATTTCTATTTTTCCATCATTATTTTCCAAAGTTGCTATGAAATTTTTAATTTTCTTAAGAAATTCAGTAGGCAATGCCTTTATTATTTTTCCTGTTAGTTCTGAACTTAAATCTAAAATCTTATTTGAAATAATATTTTCTAATTCAGTTAAATCTAATTGATCTGTTTTGGAAATTTTTTCACTTATACTATTTAACTTTGCTATAGCAGCATCTGATCCCTCTTTTATCTCAGCGTATGCTTCTTGCTTGCCTTTTTCAAAAGCCTCTTTATTAGACTCTTCCAAAATTTTAAGATGCTCTTCTTCTTGAAAAATTTTTGTTGCTATAGTTTCTTTATTTTCTTGTTCATCAGATTGATTTTTTTCCACTTCTAAATTATCAGAAGCTTCTAATGTATCTTCATTTTCCACCTCTTTTATATTTTCTTGGCTTTTATTTGACTCTTTTACACTTAAACTCTCATTTTGTGGATTTTTTTGTTTAATATCTTCATCTACTTCTGTCTTAGAAAAAATTTCTTTATTATATTTTTTTGCTATATCATGTAAAGAGACCTTTTTAAAAGCTTCAGACATCTCCTTTTTGATTTCTTTACGTTTAAATGAGGTTTCTCTGCTAGCTTTAATTAATCTAGAAATTTCCTCATCACTAAGTGGAGTATCTTTGTCAAGTTCTTCATCACCAAGTAAAGTATTTTTTTCAATTTCTTCATCGTTTACTTTTTTAGATGTTACACTTTCACTGCTCACTATAAACTCCTATTAATTTTCTTCTTCTTCATTTTTACTACCCTGCTTCATTAGTGCTCTAAATACGCTAGACACTCTTCCTGCCTCATCACCTACTATCATTCTAATTACAGCAACCTTATCATCGTAAGTATTAGCAGTATCTAACATATCTGGAGATATTGATGATTTTTTAGGTTTAAGCTTAGCCTTTATTTCCTCTAAAGACTCTCCTTCTTGAACTTCTATTTTATCTTCTTGTTCTTCATCTTCATCATCATCGACAGCTGGACCTCCTACGCCTGCACCTACAGCGCCACCTACAGGAACTAATATTCTATTTAATAATGGTCTAAGAGCACCGAACGTCACAATTGCTAAAACCAGTATCGTAAATAGTTTACCTAATAATTCTCTTACAGCAGAGTTCTCATACCATGGAACAGTGCTTAATTGAATATCATCGATAAACTCTCCACTAGATATAGTTATTGAGTCACCCCTTTCATCTTTGAAGCCTATTGCATCCCTAACGAGAGCTTCAATGTTAGTTTTTTCTTCTTCGCTTAGTTTTTGGAGTACATTTTCTCCCAATTCATTAACAACTAGTTTATCCCTAATTAAAATAGCGGCAACTATTCTTTTTATTTGCCCTGTTGGATTTCTAATTGCTGTTACTCTTTTACTTACCTCATAGTTTTTAATACTACTAGAACTTTGCGATTTAATCTTTGCCCCTGGTGCTGTCGGTTCTGGTGCACCAGTTGCTAGTTCTGCTGCAAGTGGTGGTGTATTAGCAACTGCTCCAGGAATACCAACAGCATCAGGTTCTGATGTTAAATCTTGAGTAGCCTGTTCGCTTCTTAATGCCGTTCCCTCGGGATCTACTATTTCTTCTGTAACATTTTGTGTTGTAAAATCCACATCAACATTTACTTGTGCAGTTATATTTCCAGCTCCTAAAATTGGCGTTAAAAGAGATATTACTCTTTGTCTATAAACTTGTTCCAGTTTCATTGTATATTCTAATTGCCTATTTGATAATGCAGAAGTTGGATCATTAGTAGGTCTAGACAATAAATTTCCGTGCTGGTCTACAACTGTAACATTTTCTGATGGCAAATTAGGAACAGAAGAAGAAACTAAATGAACTATTGCTCTTACCTGATTTTCTCCTAAACTTCTTCCAGCTCCAAGTTTAACAAATACAGACGCAGTAGGTCTTCCTCTTTCTCTTACAAAAACAGATTTATCTGGTATTGCTAAGTGAACTCTAGCTCCTAAAATACCAGAAATCTCATTAATTGACCTTGCTAATTCACTTTCCTGACTTTGTCTAATTTTTACTGCCTCTACGGATCTACTAGTTCCCATTGGCAAATCACTTAAATTATCATATCCACTAGGTAATGACTCTGGCAAACCCTCAGCTGCTAATAGCATTTTAGATTGATAGTAATCCGTGCTAGGAACTAACACCTCACCGGTAGCAGAGTCTAGCGAGACATCAATTCCATTTTGTCTTAAAGATTCAACAACTTTTGCTTTATCTCCCTCAGTAAGAGATGAAAATAATGTTGTTTTTGCTGGTTCTCTCATTGTAATAAAAATTAAAATGCCAGCAAAAGCTATTATTAAAGCTAATACTGTTGGAAGAGCTCTTTTTGCTGCTGGCTCATTTAATAACCGTCTAATATCTGTTATGTAGGAATTTGTTTTGGTAATTAAATTACTTTTATTTTCATCTACATTTGAAATTGTTGTATCAGCCATCTATTTAGTCTCCTTTTTTTTATACAGGCATATTCATAATATCTTTGTAAGCACTCAAAACTTTATTTCTAACGTTTAAAGTAATTTGAAAAGCTAGCTTTGATATTTGTTGATTAACTATAACCTTAGTTAAATCTTGTTCTTTTCCTAGTTCATAATTTTTTGTTATTTCTGCAGCATCATTTTGAGTTTTTGCTACATTATTTATAGCTTCAGATACATTATTTAAAAAATTTGGTTCATCTAATAAATTGCTTTTTTTAAGTACTGAATTTTGTTCTGAAAGAATATCTTTTTTAGAGTTTAAACCTTCATTTTGGTTGTTTTCAATAGTTCTATTTATTAAATTTAATCCCACATTATTTACTTTGTTCATAAAACCTCCTAATTACCTAAAGCAAAAATTTTATCTTCTAGTTGTTGATAATATTCATTGTGATTTTGAACACTCTCATCAACTATTATATGTTCAGCATTAATGTTCATTGAATTAGAAAGTACTAATGATCTTAATATAACATTCTCTAGCTCTCTAACATTTCCTGACCAACTATGATTCTTTAAAAATTCTTGAGCTTTCCTTGACAAATAAGGAAAATCTTTATTTTCATCATTATTTTTCTTTATTATTGATACTACAATAGGAATAATGTCGTCTGACCTTTGACTTAATCTAAATGTTTTAATAGGGAAAACATTTAATCTATAATAGAGGTCTTCTCTGAAATTATTATTTTTTACTTCTTCAGCCATATTCCTATTAGTAGTCGCAATAATTCTTACATCTATTTCTACTTCTCTATTACCACCAACAGGTGTAACTTTTTTCTCTTGTAAAACCCTTAATAATTTTGCTTGTAAACTTAAAGGCATTTCAGAAATTTCATCTAATAATAGAGTACCTTTATCTGCAGCTCTAAAAATTCCTTTATTTGAATGAGAAGCTCCTGTAAAAGAACCTTTTTCATGTCCGAATAAAATAGCTTCTAGCATATTTTCAGGTATTGCAGCACAATTTACAGCAATAAACGGGTTTTCTTTTCTAGAGGATTGGTCATGGATATAATTGGCTACAACTTCTTTTCCTGTTCCTGTAGGTCCATTTATAAAAACCGTCACATCAGTATTAGCAACTTTTTTAGATAAGTTTTTAAGCATTAATGACTCTTTACTACCAGTTATAAATTTTTCATCATCAAGTGCATAGCTTATTAAGACCTCTAAACTGTATTTATCATCTTTTATTAAATTAATTCTAATAAATGATTTCCCTAACTCACTCTTTAAAGAGAAAGTTGATGCGTAATTTTCTATTTGTATAATTTTTTTAATTTTAAGGCTTCTAGCTAAACTTAGTAAGTTTTTAGCTTCATCTTTACTCTTATTTAATGCATCACTATGACAAATTAGTGTAGAAGTACCATCATTGCTAAGTTCCTCTAAACTACTAAATATTTTAACTTCTGCATCTCTTTCTACTAATTTATTTTTTAAAACTTCTAATTCTTTTATTCCTAAACTTATAATACTAACATTTGTCATATTTCCTCCGTTTGAAGTAGGAAACGCAAAAACTTTGCCAAATTTAAAAAAAATTAAAAAAAAAATTTTATCCAAGTATTTCTGGTAATTGATAATATTTTTATGGCATTTTAAAACTTAGTGTCATAAAATTGTCATTAATTTTAAATAATTGGTTCAATATTTTGACTAAAAATAAAGAAATAAATAACATTATAATAGGTGAAAGTAAAAAAGTTCTAGAACTGAAGTTTTTAATTGAAAAAGTAGCTCCTTCTGAGAGCACTGTCCTAGTTCTTGGCGAAACAGGAACAGGAAAAGAATTAGTAGCGCAAGCTTTGCATATGTCATCAAAAAGA
>PCCU01000041.1 GCA_002732015.1 Candidatus Pelagibacterales bacterium | reverse complement strand
TAGACTTAGGAACAGGAAATACTAGAATTACTGCTTCAGGAGTACAGGCTGATATAGAATACTATCATCTGTCAGCTCATGCAGCAATTTCTAGAGGAAGCATAACCATGGTTCCAAGATTGTCTTATAAAAATTTCGATATAAGTAACCCTGCACTTACTGAAACGGTTGCAAGTGACTCAAATACAGCTGGAGGAGTAACAAATGGAGGTAATGACAGGACTGAAACTGTTGCAGGAGCTACAAAGAACACAGCTGATGTTGCAGTAGCTGCACTTGACGCAAGTTCCGAGATGGTTGAACTTGGAGTTAATGCTTCAATGAAGGTAAGAAGCATAAATCCATTTATAGATCTTTCATATGTATCTGAAGAAACTACAGCTGCTAACTACAAAACAGAGTTAACAACTGATGCAGTAGACGAGCAAGGTGCTTCAGACCCAAGTTCATATGCGGTTTTCGGTGGAGGTCTAAACTTTAACGTTAGAGGAAGACTAAACGGTACAATTGCATACTATGAAATCTTGGATAGAGATGACTATTCTGAGTCAACTTTATCAGCGACACTTAAACTAAATTTCTAATTAGCTTAAGTACCTTTTAATAACTCCCCCATTTTTATAATGGGGGAGTTTTTTTAGTCCTTTGATTTATATTTACTTGATTGAATTATTACAATTAGTGAAACTGGTACGATGATTGTTATAACTATGATACTTATTAAAAGTTCATCTAAGTTTGAATAATCTGCATTTTCAACTACTACTTTGCTAGTCTGGTCAACAACTTCTCTTTTTATAATAAATATTTTATTTAAATATTTAGTAAATAACTCTCTTGCAGATAATGCTAGATTTGTAAAAGAAGCAAAAACAGCAAAAAATGTAGCCTTATATTTTAAAGGAGCGTTTTTGGCAATCCATCCTAAAAGAGGGATCATGGCAACTTGACCCAGAGGAGATTCTACTGCTGTATTAATGAAGGCTATAAATTTTGCATCAATTATACCATTGGTTAAAGAAGAAGTAATATGGTGCAAGCCATAATACATAAAAAGACTCGGTAAATAAAGAACGCCTGAGATTATAGACAAATATATAAATAGTTTAGCAAGATTTGTTTGTATGATAAACTTTTTAAAAAAAAACAAGCCTAGTAATGTTATGAAAGCAGCATTAACTGAAAGATAAGAAATAAATGATTGATCAAATTTTAAAATATCTATTTCAAACCAAGTTAATCCTGCACCGGGTCCAGGAATAGATCTATAGACAAAAATGATGATGGCAGTTCCTACAATAGTAAATTGTTGTTCACTTGAAAGTGATTTTACTAAATATCTCATAAGGATGTAGATTAGAACTAATGAAGTAACTAAAACAAATTCTTGAGAAAATGGGAATTTTAAGCTTCCAAAAATAATTGCAAATAATACAAAAAAAATACTGCCCCAAAATATTTTAAAATCAAGGTTGTTTATCTTATTTTGAGTAATAAGTTTTAAATCAAATCTGTCTTTGTATATATTAGATAAAATTACACCACTTACAGATAATAGAGGAATAAATAAGGCTATAAAGTAAATACTAGAATAAGCTCTTAGCATTCCTGCCTTATCCAACATTTTAATGTCAGAAAACATATAAATATTTAACAACCCAACCAAAAGAGAACCTAAAATAATAGAGAATCTTCCATAAAGTTGCAGTAGCATATGCTCATCTCTTTTTGACATTTTATTTTTATTTAAATTAGTACTTTTACTTTCTACAACCTCTACTGTCATTGCGTCAGCTACAACATCTTGTATTACATAACCAATAGGAGTTAAAATAGAGCTTAAAATAAACCAGGTTTCAGATGAAAAGTAAATTTCCATAGCGGCTCTTTCGGAAATTAATAAAAACATTATTAGAATACTTATAAAAATAATTAAAGCTCCTATAAGTACTAAATGATTTTTTTTATTCCAAAACTTATCTACTAAAAAACCAAAAGGCATCTTCAAAGCCCATGGTATGCCAGCCCAAAAGCCTATAGAAGCAATAAATGCAGCAGATAAATTTAAATAATCTTTTAGAAAAAAAATACCGACTATATTAGTTAATCCAGATACACCTGCAGACAGATAAATCAATAATGGAGGAAGGTAGACCCATCTAAAAATCATATCTTATTCATCTATTATATTTATCTTCAAATCTATAAATATCATCTTCTTCTAGATAATTTCCTGTTTGTACTTCAATTAAAATTAAATTCTTTTTAGTATTATTTTCAATTCTATGCTTTTCCTTCTTTTTAATAAAAGTAGACTCATTTTTTTTTAACAAAAACTTTTTATTACCTTTCGTAATTGTTGCAATTCCTTCAATTACTACCCAATGCTCTGACCTCTTTAGATGTTTTTGCAAAGATATTTTTTCACCAGGAAGCACTAAAAGCTTTTTTACTTTATAGCCTTTTTCATGTTTAATATTTTCAAACAACCCCCAAGGCCTACTGATAATAGCATCATCGAAAGCTTCAATATTATTATTCTTAATTAATATTTTCATAATATCTCTTAAAAGATAAGAAGAGTCTTTTTTTGTCACTAAAATAGCATTTTTAGTATTTACTACTACCTGGTCTTCTATCCCAGCTAGCACTAATAATTTTTCATCTGAGTATGTAAAGTTATTTTTAGAACTTACAGAAATAACATTTCCATAGCTTTTTTTAACTTTGTATAATGAGTCATATGTTCCTAAGTCAGTCCATTTTCCTGTGTATGGAATAACCAACTTAGTAAATTTTTTTTCTAAAACTGCATAATCTATTGAAATTTCTTTAATACTTTTTAAAGATAACTTATCTAATATATGAAACTCTTTTTCTAGTTTAGAATTTTTACAGGATGCTACAGCTTTATTATAAATATCTTTATTAAATCTATTAAATAAATTAACCAAAACTTTATTTTTAACTACAATTATTCCTGTATTCCACAGACCATTATTTTTTATAATTTTTTTAGCTACTTTGATTGACGGTTTTTCTACAAAACTCTCTATTTCAAAGCTATTTTTTTGCTTTTTTTTTGATGATGGAATTATATAACCATAATTACTATTGGGTTCTAAAGCTTTTGCCCCAATAGTTACTAAAAAGTCTTTGGAGGCCAATTCTATGGCTTTTTCAATAGTTATTAAAAATTTTTTATTGTCTTCGATATAATGGTCAGACGGCATTATGCACAAAACTTCTTCATGGTCTGAATAATAAGAAGCAACTGCACAAGCAGGAGCAGTATTTTTTTGCAAAGTCTCTAGTACAATTTTATCAGTTTTAATTTTAAACTTTTTTAATAATTTAAGAATTTCAAACCTTTGAGATATATTAGATATTATCAAAGGATCAGTAAAAGGACTTTTGGAGACTCTTTTTACTGTCTCTAAAAAAAGTGAGCTATCGTTTTGGAAAATATCTACAAATTGTTTAGCTAAATTTTTTCTTGATATAGGCCATAGACGAACCCCTGATCCACCAGATAATATTACTGGTTTAGCTTTCATTTAACTTTGAAATATGGGCAAGATATTTTAAAACATTTGCTAAATTTTCTTGCTTAGAAATACCTCTATAGGACATTTTAGTGCCTGGAGCCCATTCCTTGGGTTTTTCTAAAAATAAATATAAATTTGTATATGACCAATTTTTATCAATATTCTTTAAAGCTTTAGAATATTTATAGCTTTCAATAGAGCCTATTTTTCTATTCATTATATTTGCTAATGATGGACCAACTTTATTTTTAATAGGTAGTTCAAAACTATGGCAAGCAATGCAGTTTTTAGAAACAAAGTTTTCTCCTTCGTCAAGTTTAGCATTAATTAAAAGTTCTTCTATAGCATTTAATGTAATAGTTGCATCTACTTTTACATTTTTTTCATCTTTAATTAATTCTTCAATATTTTCTGAGTCTACAGAGTAGGAAACTTTACTATTGGCTTCTTTTGGATGATAAAGAAGTTCTCCAATAAAAGATGATAGAAGCAATACTAATATTGCTGAAAGTATAGCACATAAAACTTTATTCAATTCTGCAGACATTATTTTTTTTTCTCATTTTAATTAATAATAATATATATTATTATAATTCTTTTTTTACTAAGTAAAGTTTATTATTAAATGACTAAAGCTTTAATCATCATTCCTGTTAGAATGTCCTCTAGTAGATTTCCTGGAAAGCCTTTAATTAATATTAATGGAAAAACTATGATAGAACGAGTTTGGAATTGTGCAGTTCAAGCTAATATAGGTGACGTGTATGTTGCTTGTTGTGATAAATTAGTAAAAAAATTTTTAATTGAAAGAAAAATCCCATATATATGTACTAAAAAAAATTTAAAAAGTGGTACTGATAGAGTATATCAAGCTTTCTTAAAAATTAAAAACAGAGATAGTTATAACTTAGTTATTAATTTACAAGGAGACTTACCTTTCTTAAAGACCTCTCATTTAAGAAGTCTAGTTAGTATTTTTAAAAATAAAGATTACCAAATGGCTTCACTAGCAAGTAAAATAATAGATTCAGAAAAAATTAAAGATAAAAATGTTGTAAAAATAGCAATGACTAAATGTAACAGTAATGTTTATAGAGCAGTTTATTTTTCAAGATTACCAATTCCGTATGGTTCAAAAGACTATTATGAACATATAGGCATCTATGGGTATAAACCTAAAATATTAAAAAGCTTTATGGCTATGAAAAGCAGCAAACTAGAGTTTTCCGAAAAACTTGAGCAATTAAGAGCTTTAGAAAATTTAGTAGATATTTATATTGGAATAGTCAAAGATCCACCTATGAGCGTAGATACTCCAACAGATCTAAAAAAGTTAAAAAAAAAATTAAATAGAAGGAAAAAATTATGAGTATTAAAATAGCCTATCAAGGAAGGCCTGGTGCTTATTCTCACTTAGCTTGTAAAGAAGCTTTTCCAAAGTCTGTCCCAATCGCATGCGAAACTTTTGAAGAGGTTTTTGAAAAAACACACATAGGGGAAACCAATATATCACTTATTCCGGTAGAAAACTCTCAAGCTGGCAGAGTTGCAGATATACATAATTTATTGCCCAGAACTAAACTTGTTATTACCGGAGAGTTTTTTTTTAAAATAAACCACCAGCTCCTTGGTGTAAAAGAGACAAACCTGCAAAATATTAAATATGCAGTTAGTCATTTTCATGCTCTAGCGCAATGCAGAGAATTTCTACAAGCAAATAAAATTAAACCAATTCTTGGAACTGATACTGCTGGGGCAGCAGAGATTTTGTCAAAAAAAGAAAACAAAGAAACAGCTGCAATTGCATCGTCTTTAGCTGCAGAAATTTACAACTTAAAAATTCTTAAAAAAGATATACAAGATGCTCATCACAATACTACAAGATTTTTTATTATGAAAGATAAGATTGCAGAAAAAAGAATTGATAATACAAAGTACATTACTAGCTTTATTTTTAAAATAAGAAATATGCCCTCAGCATTATATAAAGCATTAGGTGGGTTTGCTAGCAACAAAGTTAATATGTTAAAACTAGAAAGTTATATGGTAGATGGAGCATTTACTGCTACGCAGTTTTTCGTTGACATTGAAGGCCATCCTGATGATGAAAATGTTAGACTAGCCTTTGAAGAACTAGGGTTTTTTTCTAAGGAAGTAAAAATTTTAGGTTATTATCCTTCTGACAATTTTAGAAAAGAAAAATATTAATTTTTCTTAACCCAATCTGTAATTAGAGAATATGCTATAGCTTCTTTTGTAGGAAGTATAATTTTTTTTTGTTTAGATAATGAAATAATTTCTTTTGAGGAAAACCATCTAGCTTTTTCAATTTCTTTTTTATTTATCCTTATTTTGCTTTTTTTAGAAATTACTCTAGCTTCATAACCAAGCATTAAATTACTAGTATACGGCCAATATTGTGAATATTTATATTTTATTTTTTCTATCTTTAACCCTACTTCTTCATAAACTTCTCTTCGAACTGTTTCTTCAGCACTTTCATTCTGTTCACAAAATCCTGCTAAGCAAGAATACAGATTTTTTTTCCAAGTAATATTTCTTGCAAGTAGTATTTTATCTTTGTTTATGATATTTACTATTACCGTAGGATAAACTATAGGAAAGACCTTTTTTTTGCAGTTCATATTCGTGCATATTAGAGTAAATCCATTTTCATCAAATTTATTTTTAGATCCACAGTTTCCACAAAATTTATTATTACGCTGCCATTTATAAAGAGAATATCCTGCAGATACAATACTAGCTATATTCCCTTGCAAATTAAACAAAGCTTCTCTAATGCTCAAAAAATCGCAATTTTTTAAAAAATCTATTTTTTTTAAATCTCCAATATTTGAATAGCATAGGATATAAATGTTATTTCTTAAACTAGAGATAAATGATAATGAAAAACTATTAAAATTTTTACTTAATTTTTTTGAATTAAAGAAAAAAGGATTATTTTTTTTAGTAAGTATTTTATCGTCAACTATAAATAAAAAATTATAAATAGTATTTTTTTTACCTAAAAGCTTTTTAGTAGGTAACGCTCTACATTTTTCAAAATTCTCATCTCTTAATAGAGAATAAAAGTTTAAATAATCCATTATTATTCCAAAACTATCTATCAAAATAGGATTTTACATGATAAAATTTTAAATGGAAGGTTTCTTGGATATACTAAGTATGAACCCAGTCAGATCTGAAAAGAAGCAGCTGTAATATTGATGTATAGGTTAAGAAATCTTCCATGAGTGAGGACTTATGGAAAAAATAGTTTTTTCAAGAAAATACAGACCGAAAAAAATTAGCGATGTAATAGGCCAAGATTTTGCAGTAAAAACAATTGAAAATGCATTTGAAAGCGATAATATAGCTCATGCATTTATATTTACAGGCATTAGAGGTGTAGGAAAAACAACAATTGCAAGAATAATGGCAATGGGCCTAAATTGTTCTTCCTATGATAAGCCTGTTGCTAATCCATGTAATGAATGTATTAACTGTAAAGAAATTTTAGAAGATAGATTCGATGAGGTTTTAGAGTTAGACGCTGCATCTCATACTGGCGTGGAGGATGTTAGGGAAATAATAAGCTATATAAAATATAGGCCTTCTAAGGGTAGGTACAAAGTTTTTATTATAGACGAGGTACACATGCTTTCCAACTCTGCATTTAATGCACTTTTAAAGACTGTGGAAGAGCCGCCAAAATATGTAAAGTTTATTTTTTGTACAACGGAGCTAAATAAAATACCCATCACTATCTTATCTAGGTGTCAGAAGTTTGAATTAAACAGAGTATCAAGAGAAAAAATTATACAAAATTTGAAAAAAATAATGAGTTTAGAAAATTTAAAAGTCTCAGATGAAGCACTTTATAGTATTGCTAAATTTTCAGAAGGATCAATAAGAGATAGTATTACTATTTTAGAACAGTCACTATTATCCTCAGATAACGAAAGTATCTCTATTGAAGATATAGATAGAACTATTGGGTATGCAGGCAATAAATTATTATTAGAAATTTATTTAGAGATTTTAGAAGGAGACAGCAAATCATCTATTGAAAAGTTAAATGAATCTTTTATGAAGGGTTCAAATCCAGATACAATAGTTAATGAATTACTACACTTAACTTATAACTTGCTTAGGGTTCACTCGACTAAGAAAAATGAAATGATATATGAAGAGTATAATAAAGAGCAAATAGATTTAATGTTGGAAAAAACATCAATATCTATGTTAAATCAGTTTTGGCAAATCCTTTTAAAAGGAAAAGAAGAAATAAAAGTTGCTCCACAGGGAATAGAAGCACTAGAGGTAATATTAATAAGATTGGCATATTCAGCTAAACTACCTACTATTGAAGAACTCGTATATAAAATTAAAAATAAAAAAGATTATGATTTAAATATAAATATTGATAATAATGACATAGGAAATGATTTAAAAAAAATTTTAGATATTTTTCCTAAAAGCAAATTAATAAACAAGTAACTATAGGAGAAATTATGCAAAACATGGGATCTTTACTTCAACAAGCGCAAATGATGCAAAAGAAAATGCAAGAAGTAGAAAATAAGTTAAAAACACTAGAAGTAGAAGGCCAGGTTAGTAATGGTATGGTTAAAGTGACTATGAATGGCAAGGGAGAGATTAAAAAAATAAAAATTGACCCCAGTTTAAAAGAAGATATTGAAATAATTGAAGATTTGTTAATGGCAGCAATATCTGAAGCTAAAACAAAAGCAGATAATTTATCAGAGACTGAAATGAAGACAATCACAGGTGGTATGCCTTTGCCTCCTGGAATGAAATTTTAATATGAAATCTAACGAGATAGATCTTTTAATTCAGCTATTAAGTAATTTACCTGGAGTGGGGCCAAGATCAGCGAGAAGAATGATTTTATACTTAATTAAAAATAATAATAATTTAATGAAACCGTTGTCAGATACTTTAAATAATGTTTCAAATAAAATAAAAATGTGTAAGAGTTGTGGTAATTATTGTGTAGACGATAATTGTGATATTTGTAAAAATGAAAAAAGAGATAAAAGTTTATTATGTATTGTGGAAGAGGTAGCAGATCTTTGGGCGATAGAGAGGGGAAAAATTTTTAATGGCTTATATTTTGTTCTTGGTGGAACACTCAATGCTATAAAAGGGATTACTCCAGAAAAACTAAATATGAAAAAACTTTTTGACAGACTTGAAAATAATGAAATCAAAGAAGTTATACTAGCTACTTCTATTACCACCGCAGGTCAAACTACGGCACATTATTTATTAAATAATATAAAAAAGCTCGATATTAAAGTGAGTAGATTAGCCAGAGGTGTGCCAGCAGGAGGCGAATTAGACTATTTAGACGAAGCAACTCTAGGACAAGCGCTGAATGAAAGAACTTTAGTATTTGATAGAATGAATTAATGAATTATGAGTAATTTAAAAATAATTATAGCTCCTGATCCTAGACTACTTGAAGTTTCAAAGCATGTAACGTTAATAAATAATGAAGTCAAAGGCTTATTGAAAGATATGTTAGAAATTATGTACAAAAGCAATGGTATAGGGCTAGCTGCCCCGCAAGTAGGAGTTTTGAAAAGGTTAGTAGTAATGGATTGTGCTGAACAAGGTACAAAAAAAAACCCTTTAAAATTCATTAACCCAGAAATATTAAATTTATCATCTGAAAAAAGTGAATTTGAAGAGGGATGTTTATCACTGCCAACACAGCATGCTAAGGTAGAAAGGCCAAGCATCATAGAGGTCAAATACGAAGATGAAAACGGAAAAAAAATTAAAAAAAAATTTTCTGGTATAGAGGCAACATGTTTGCAGCATGAAATTGATCATTTAGATGGAAAATTATTTGTAGATCATATAAGTAAACTAAAAAAAAATAGAATAATTAAGAAATTAGAAAAAATTAAAAAAACAAAAAATTTATAAATTTTAAAATGCAAGATAGTCTAAGACTTATTTATATGGCAGGTGGTAAAAGTTATACTTTAGTGCCCTTGAAAAAGATTCTAGAATCAAAATTTAAGTTACTAAAGGTTTTCACTAAATATCCTAAGCCATCCGGAAGGGGAAAAAAAGTTTTGGCTAACCCTCTGCAAAAATTTTTAGAAGAAGAAAAAATACCTTTTTCTTTTCCTAAAAACCTTAAATCTGAAGAGGAAATTAATAAAATTAAAAACTTAAAACCGGATATTATATTAGTTTTTTCTTACGGAAATATTTTACCTAAAGCAGTTTTGGATATTCCTAAATGGGGGTGCATAAATATTCATGCTTCTTTATTACCTAAATGGAGAGGTGCGTCGCCAGTTCAATATTCTTTATTAAATAATGAAAAAGAAACAGGTTTTTCTATAATGCTAATGAATGAACAAGTTGATGAAGGAGAAATTTTATATAAAGAGAAAGTGAAGATTGATGATAATGATGATACTCAAACTTTATTAAATAAAATAACAGAATTAGCAAGTATTTCAATCTTGAAAGTTATAGAAAATTTTGTTTCTGGTATTATTAAACCAGTCCAGCAAAACCACGAAATAGCTACATACACTAAGATAATTAAAAAAAATGAAACATATCTAGATTTCAATGAGAGTGCTGATAATGTCTTAGGGAAAATAAGAGCATTTAATCCTAATCCAGGGTCTAAATGTTTTATAAATGGAGAATTAGTAAAAATTATAAAAGCAAAAAAAGAGATTTTAAATCAAAGTGCTAATAAACCAGGGACTATACTTGATGATAAACTTTTAATATCATGTAAACAAGATGGTGTTAGGCCGATAATTATACAAAGAGCAGGAAAAAATCCTCTAAAGTTATCAGAGGCCTTAAATGGCTGGAAAGTTATTCCAGGAGATATTGTAAAAAGCGAGTTATAATTAGGAAAAAAATTGAGTTTCATTGGTTCAGTAACATTATTTAATAAAGAAGTTAAAAGATTTTTAAAGGTTTATCAACAAACGATAGTAGCTCCTGCATTTACATCATTATTGTTTTTACTAGTAATAAATGTAGCTCTTGAGGAAAGAACTGCTTATAAATTAAATTATATAGATTTCTTAGCACCAGGATTAATTGTTATGGGTATGATGCAAAACGCTTTTGCTAATACATCGTCATCATTATTATCTTCCAAAGTCGCAGGAAATATTGTTGATTTACTTATGCCACCGTTTAGGGTAAATGAAATTATAATAGTTTATTGTATGGCAGCAATAATAAGAGCCAGCTTAGTAGGAATTTTAACTTTTCTTATGATGACACCTTTTGTAAATATTGAGCTTTTAAACTTTGCTAATTTAATTATATTTTCTATTTTAGGTTCTTTATTGCTTTCATTAATCGGTTTGGTAGCAGGAATTTGGGCAGAAAAATTTGACAATATGTCAGCAATTACAAATTTTGTAATTACTCCTCTTACTTTTTTATCAGGGACATTTTACTCAGTAGATAGATTAAAGGAACCATTTTATACTATTAGTCTTTACAATCCTTTTTACTATATTATAGATGGGTTTCGAAGTTCACTTATCTATACAGGTTCTGAGTCAATAATTAATGGAATAGTTTATATAACCGCTTTAAATGCTATAATGTATTTGATATGCTATTATATACTTAAATCAGGTTGGAAACTTAAGTCATAAGTTCATGAGAAATGAATAACTATATTTTACCTACATATAATCGAATAAAGCTTAAATTTTTACATGGAAAAGGTTCGTGGCTTTATACAAAACATGATAGGTATTTAGATTTTAGTTCTGGGATAGCAGTAAATTGTTTAGGGCATTCTAATAAAATTTTAAAAAATGCACTTCAGTCTCAATCTAATAAATTATGGCACACCTCTAATCTATATACAATATCTGAACAAGAAAAAGTAGCAGAGCAATTATGCAAATTATCTTTTGCTGACAAAGTATTTTTTTGTAATTCTGGAGCAGAAGCTACTGATGGTGCAATAAAAATAATTAGAAAGTATCACTACGAAAATGGAAATAAGAAAAAAAAAAAGATTATTGTTTTTAATAACGCATTTCATGGAAGGACATTGACTGGTATTTTAGCAGGTTCTAATGAAAGTCATAGAGAAGGCTTTTTACCTCATGCTAAATCCACTGGGGGTTTTGTAAGAGTTGATTATGGAAGTATTGAAGCCATAGATAAAGCCATTGATAATAATATTGCAGGCATTTTTTTTGAACCTATACAAGGAGAAGGAGGAATAAATGTTGCAGATGTTAATTATCTCAAAGAAGTAAGAAGAATTTGTAATAAATATAATATTTTACTCGCTTTAGATGAAGTGCAATGTGGGATAGGAAGGACAGGAAAACTTTTCGCTTATCAATGGAGTAATATAAAACCAGATTTATTGACTTCTGCTAAAGGATTAGGAGGAGGATTTCCTGTAGGCGCAGTTCTGATGACAAATAAGGTTGCAAAGAAAATGAATTTTGGTTCACATGGTTCAACTTTTGGAGGAAATCAGCTTGCTTGCGCAGTGGCTTTAGCTGTTATAAGAGAAATAACAAAGAAAAACTTTCTCAAAAAAGTTCAGGATTATGGATTTTTTTTAAAAGAGAAGCTTGAAGTATTAAAACTGAATTACCCTATGATTATTTCATCGATAAAAGGAAAAGGGTTGCTTAGTGGAATTGAATTAAAAATACCAACCGATACTTTTTGTAAACTAGCGAGAGAAAAAAAATTATTATTAGTTCCAGCCGCTAACAATGTAGTTAGAATATTACCACCACTAAATGTAAAAAAAAATGAATTAAAAATAGCTATTTCTGTTATTGAAGAATGCTTAAAGGAAGTAAGTTGACCAGAAACTTTTTAAATTTGTCAGATATTAATAAATCTCAATTAATGGGTATTTTGAAAAGAGCTATTGACTTAAAAAAGTACAGAAAAAAAAATAAGAATCCAGCTACTTTAAGGAATATTAACTTAGCAATGATTTTTGAAAAACCATCTACAAGGACTAGAGTTTCATTCGAGTTGGCCATAAAGGAGTTAGGAGGCAGGTCAATAATTTTAGATGAAGCAACTACTCATCTTTCGAGAGGAGAAACTATATCTGATACAGCAAGAGTATTATCAAAATATTGTAATATTTTAATGATAAGAACAACTAACCACAAAAAACTTATTGAATATCATAGGTATTCAAAATTACCTGTAATAAATGGATTAAGTAATATATCCCATCCTTGTCAAATATTAGCAGACATAATGGCTTATAATGAAAAAAGAGGGTCTATTAGAGATAGAAAATTTGTATGGATGGGAGATTTAAATAATGTATTATTCTCATGGGTGGAAGCTGCAAATATTTTTAATTTCTCCTTAAATATTTGTTTTCCAAAGTTAATGAAAGTTTCAAAAGGTCTTAAAGAAAAAATAAAAACTTACAGTAATAATGTAAAGATTTTTCATAACACTAAGCTAGCTTGTAAAGATAGTGACTGTATTATAACAGATACATGGTTTTCTATGGGAAAGAAACCAACAAATAAGTTAATTAAAGTATTTAAACCTTATCAGGTAAATGAAAAAATTATGAGCATTGCAAAAAAAAATGCAGTATTTATGCATTGCCTACCTGCTACAAGAGGCAATGAAGTTACTGAGGAGGTTATAGATAATTCACGTTATTCTCTAGTTTGGAGTGAAGCAGAAAATAGACTACATATTCAAAAAGCAATATTAGAGTGGTGCTTAAAAAAAATATGAAGAAAGCTTTTATATATTTAATAAGTACATCATTCTTATTAATATCATGCTCAAATAAAGAAGTTTTTAAAGAGAAGACTAAATTAAAAGAGCATAAAACTATTTCTTTAAATGTATATGACTTTATGCTGGTAATAGATAGTCAAAGTTTTAGTATGCCCGATTATCTTGGATTCGAAACAAATTTTTTAATTGAACAATTAACTGAGTGGGGAAACAAAAAATTTAAAGTTTCTGGGGAAAGAAATAGCCTTTCACTAATTATAAGAAAGTTTTCATTAGAAAAAAAAAATATTAAAAAATATAAAGGATTGAAAAAAATATTCTATTCTGAGGAAAGAGTTGAATATGATTTAAATTTAGAATTATCTCTAAAGTTTATTGATGTTAAAACTACTACAAATACACTAAACCTAAGCGGAAGTATATCATTTATAATAGACGACAGTCACTCTATAAGTCAAAAAAGAAAATTTCTATTAGCTTCTTATAACGAGTTAATAAACAAAATTGATAAAAGATTGGAATATGAATTAGATAAAGAAATTTTCTCTAAATTTAGAACTACTTTATAGCTTCTTGAAGCATTTGTAATACTTTATTTTTTTTATATAAATAAAATAAAGATCCTAGTCTAGGCCCATTATCCGAACCGAATAATATCTGATAAAGCGAAATGAACCACTCTCTTAAATTTTCAGGATGGATTATTTTTCCATATTTATAAATTAAATTCTGATATTCTTCTGCACTGATTTCTTCTTTATAATTAGAAATATCATTAATAATATTTTCAATTATTTCTTTTTCTTTTGTGCTAGGTTTTCTTTTTTTTAGCTTAGGTAATATAAAGTTTTGAAAGTACTTTACTGCGAGCTTAATTGCCTCTTCTAAGCATCTCTGTTCTATAGAGTCTAAACTGTTCTTAATATACAATAAACAAAAATTTTTAATAGTTGGTATATCAGAAGTATTGAGAGCAGTTACCAGATTAATTAAAGTTGAAAACTCTATTGGATAAGTATTTTCTGGCATAGTTCCTTCATGTATATGCCAAATAGGACTTTCTAAGAGTTCTTGTTTCTTTTCTTTGACATCTTTGAAATACTTTTTATATTCGTCCATACTTTTGGGTATACAATCGAAGTATAGCCTTTTTGCTCTTCGAGGATTTTGATACATAAATAAAGATAAACTTTCTTTAGTACCATATGTCATCCATTCATCTATACTTAATCCATTTCCTTTAGATTTTGATATTTTTTCTCCATTTTGATCAAGAAATAATTCATAACTCATATTTATAGGAACTTTATTGTAAATAAACTTTGCAATTTGTTTTGAAAGCTCAAATGAAGGTATAAGGTCCTTGCCGTTCATTTCATAATCTACCTTTAAGGCAGACCAACGCATTGCCCAATCAACTTTCCATTGCAATTTACTATTGCCATTTGTAACTGTAGTTTCAATGAATTTATTATCATCTTTATAAGCAATAATTCCTTTTTCTTTATTAACAATTTTTATTGGAACTTCTAAAACTTTTCCAGTCTTTTTACATATTGGTAAAAAAGGAGAATAACTTTCCCTTCTCTCTTTTCTTAAAGTAGGCAAAATAATATTCATAATATTTTCATAATTCTCTAGTATTTTAAGAAGACATTTATCAAAATTTCCTGATTTATACATATTAGTTGAAGAAATAAATTCATAATCAAAATTAAATTGATTAAGAAATTCTTTTAATAAATTATTATTTCTATCTGCATATGAAGAATATTTTTCAGTAAAGTCAGGTATAGAACTTAAAGGATAATTTAAATATTTGGATAGTTTTTCAGGGTATGGATAATCTTCAGGGATCTTTTTTAAAGCATCTAGGTCATCAGAGAATGTGATTAATTTTGAATTTAAGTTTTTAATTTCACGGAGTGCATTTCTTACCATATTTGTCCTTAAAACCTCAGCAAAGGTACCAATGTGAGGTATACCTGAAGGACCATAGCCGGTTTCAAAATGGATAGGTCTATTGGAGTTTAAATTTTCAGATTTTTTTATAATTTTAATAGCTTCTACAAAAGGCCATGCTTTAATATTTTTATAGTTTGTTAAGTTATTCATTTAAATTATACTAATTATTTTTTTTAATATTTTTATTTATCAAAGGTAATACAAAAAATATCATAAAAAACATCGTAAGAGGAAATATTATCCATACTTTAAAGAAAACCCATTGATCACTAGTGAAGTTTCTCCAAACTATTTCATTTAAAGCAGCTAAAAAAATAAAAAAATATGACCATCTTATAGTTAGTTTTTTCCATGTATTATCATCCAATTTAAAAGCTTGAAATGCTATTTTTAAAAATATTCTATTGAACTTTAATCCAATTAGTAAAATAGAAGAAAATACTAAGTTTATAATTGTAGGTTTTAATTTAATAAAGTCTGGATCTTGTAATAACAAAGTTAGACTACCAAAAAATAAAACAAATATTCCTGTTACTATCGGCATCCAAGGAACTTTTTTATCTATGTACCATGCTACGGGAATTGCTATAAGAGAGGTGAGAACTAGAAAAAAGGTAGCCTTAAAAAATTTATCAGGAAGGGTGAAAAATAAATTATAAATAGTATCTACAATATGTATATTATCTACCGAGTTAACTGTAAAAAACACAGCCAGAGGCAGTATCTCAAAAAAAAACTTAATGTAAGCTTTCATCTTTTTCTCCAAAATCATTTCCTATTAAAGCATTTATAAAATCTTTAGCATTAAAGTCAATAAGATCATCTATTTTTTCTCCTACACCTATATAATGTATAGGTGTCTTATATTTTTTTGATATACCTATAAGCGATCCACCTTTTGAAGAGCTGTCAAGTTTGGTCATTATAACACCTGTAATGCCTACAGAAGAATTAAAAGCTTCTAATTGTGTATAAGTGTTTTGACCGATGGTGGAATCTAAAACTAAAAGCTTATGATGTGGTGCTTCAGGGTCATTTTTTTGAATTGTTCTAACTATTTTTTTAAGCTCTTCCATTAATTCAGTCTTGTTATGTAGTCTACCAGCAGTATCTATCAATAAAACATCAGTTTTTTGTTCTATAGCTTGCTTATGGCCTTTAAAAACAACGGAAGAGGGATCTTCATTTTGAAAACCAGTAAAAACATTTAGATTTAATCTTGAACCCCACTCAACTAGCTGCTCTACAGCGGCAGCTCTGAAGGTATCGGCTGCTATTATTGACAAGCTTAACCCTTTGCTTTTTGCTTTATTAGCTATCTTAGCTAATGTGGTAGTTTTTCCAGAACCATTTACGCCAAAGAGTAATATAATTTGTGGAGTTGAAGTGCTAGTAAAAGTAAATTCATGATTGCTTTCATTAAATTGATTTTCAAGAAATTTAACCACCTCAGATCTAAGGTTGCTAGTTTCAATTTTTTTTTTTTTTAATTCATTAATAAGTTGGTCAGTAAAAGTTACGCCAAGGTCAGACATAAGAAAAGCTTCTTCTAAATAATCTAAATCATCATTGTTTATTTTTTTTGAAAAAATAGCTTTTTTAATACCTGATGAAGTACGTTTAAAATTTTCTCCTAATTTACTAAACCAGCCTGTTTTATATTTCTTCTCTACTTTAGCAGCAACTGGTTTTTCTTCAGCTGGCATTGGTGTATCTTGAATTTTAGAATCGACTAATTTTTCTTCAATTGGCTTTGGTGTTTCTTGAATTTTAGGATCGACTAATTTTTCTTCAGTTAGCTTTGGTGTTTCTTGAATTTTAGCAACGACTGGTTTTTTTTCTTTTAATGGAGTATTTTTATTTTCTGATTGTAATAGCTGTCTTTCTGGCTTTTTACCATATAGCTTCTGTCCAATTTTTTTAAACCAACTTTTCATGCTTAGGCAACTAAAAAATTATTTTCTATTTTAGAAAAAGTAACTTTTAAATGACTTCCTACTGATTTATTCTTTAATTTTACACTAAAATTATTTGCTGTCTTTCCAATTCCATTTGCACTCTCTATCAATATATCATGCTTATTAAACAGTTGTTTTTTTAATTCGCTTAAATATATTTTTTTACCAATTTCTCTTAATTCTTTTGCTCTATTCCTTCTTATTTCTACTGGTAATTGTGGCATTTTAGAAGCAGGGGTTCCGTTTTTTTCTGAGTAAGGAAAAACATGTAAGTGGGAAACTTTTAAATCCTGTATGACTTTCTTAGTATCACAAAACATTTCTTCAGTTTCTGTTGGAAATCCTGTAATAATATCTGCTCCAAATGATGCATTAGGAGATATAGTTTTTATTTTTTCAAATAACTCTTTAACCTGTTCAACAGAATGTCTTCTTTTCATTCTTTTTAAAATCATATTATTGAGAGATTGTAAGCTAAAGTGAAAGTGAGGCATCAACCTATCATCTTCTTTTAATACCTCAAAAAAACTATTATCAAGCTCAGCTACATCTAAAGATGAAAGCCTTAATCTGAAGTATTTATTATTCTTTGAAAAAATATTTCTTAATAAATCTCCTAAAAAAAGATTTTCTGAAATATCTAAACCCCATGAAGTGAGATCAACTCCAGTTAAAATGATTTCTTTAATATTATTATTTAAATTTATTTCAATGAGTTTATTAATCCTATCTATGCTTTCACTAATACTTTTTCCTCTGCATTTAGGGATAATGCAAAAAGTACATGAGTGGTCACAGCCATTTTGAATCTTTATAAACTTTCTAACTTTAGAGTTAGATGGATTTACTTTATTAAGTTTGATTAAATCTTTCTCATGCAAGTCAGTAAGTGTTCTTTTTGTTGGTAGATTTTTCCAACTTTCTTCAAGAAGTTTTTTATTATTTTTTATAACAAATGATACTTCATTCATATTGTTAAAAGTTTCAAAGTTAGTTTCGGCCGCACAACCAGTAACTGCTATTTTCATGTCTGGGTTTCTAAGATGGAATTTTTTTATACTAGATACTATATTTTTAACTGTCTCATTCGTGACGCTACATGTGTTAAATACTGTTACATTATATTTTTTATTATCAATTAAGATTTTATTTATTTTTTCGCTTTCCCAAAAATTGAGTCTGCATCCAAATGTGAAAACATTATTCATAATTAAACTCTCCTAAGAAAGAAACTTGAGGAGTAGATGTTATAGTTAACTCAGTTCCATTTATTTTAGTATTTACTTTTCCTAAAGGTATCATAATCTCTGTTTCTTTTTCACATAAGCTTTTTTTATAACAAGCATAAAATGATGATAATATTCCTGATCCACATGATAAAGTCAACCCAGATCCTCTTTCCCAAAATTTAACTTTAAATTTTTTCTTATTTACTAATTCAACAATTTCTACATTTATTCCGTCGACAAATAATTCGTTTCTTTCAATTTTTTCCCCGTATTTCAATAAATCTATTTCTTCTAAATTATTAACTATAAATACTATATGAGGGTTGCCCATATTTACTAGTATTCCTGAATGCAAAGAAGGATGAATTTTTGAAAAATTTATACTGTTAGTATCAATATTTTCATATCTTACAATATTAAAAAAATTTTGAGATGGCAACTCTATTGTAGTATTAACTGCTCCACTTTTACTTAATTTTGCAGTAATTTTAGAAGATATAGTTTCTATTGTAATAGAGTTTGAATTTTTAGATGCAAATAATAATGAAGCCACACAGGTAGCAGCATTTCCACACATTTTTGCTTCTTTTCCATCAGAGTTATAGATTTTCATTAAAATATCACTGCTCTTGCTTTTTTCTAATAATATCAATTGGTCAAACCCTATTCCAGTGTTTCTATTAGATAGTAATAAAATTTTTGACTCGTTAAATAAGAAGTTTTTAGTTCTATTGTCAATAATAACAAAGTCATTTCCATTAGCATGCATTTTGACAAATGGTATATTCATTAAGAAAACCTCATTAAAATTAATAATCCTTTATGTTGACAATGTTATATCAAAAGCTTAAATATAGTAAATTTAATTATATAGTATAACACAGATGTTTGGAAATTTTACCGACCGAATACTTAATACTTTTGACTCTTTAACGGGCAAAGGTCTATTAACTGAAGAAGATGTAACTAAGGCATTGAGAGAAATTAGAGTAGCTATGTTGGAAGCCGATGTGCCTTTAGCAGTGGCAAAGGATTTTGTATTAAAAATAAAAGAAAAAGCAGTAGGAGAAAAAATACTAAAATCCATAAAGCCAGGAGATATGGTTATCAAAATAGTTAGAGATAGTCTAGCTGATCTATTAGGAAAAAATCTTCCTTCTGAGTCTTTTGATTTGTCATATAAAAGTTCACCAAGTGTATTTTTATTAGTTGGATTGCAAGGTAGCGGAAAAACTACTACTGCAGGAAAACTGTCATTGCTTTTGAAAAATGATAAAAAAAAAGTTTTGCTTTCTTCTCTCGATATATATAGGCCTGCTGCTATAGAACAACTAAATCAGCTAGCAAAATCAATAGAAATAGACTATATGGAAAATAATCCTAATGATAAAATTGCTAATTTAGTAAAAAATTCATTTACTAAGGCAAAGCAAATGTCTCATGACATAATAATTTTTGATACAGCAGGTAGAACCACAGTCGATGTAACTTTAATGGAAGAGATAAAAGAAATTCAACAAATCACTGACCCTAGTGAAATACTATTAGTCGCTGACTCTATGATAGGTCAGGAATCAGTAAATGTTGCTAAATCATTTCAAAGCTATGTAGATTTATCTGGAATAATATTAACCAGAGTTGACGGTGACTCTAAGGGAGGAGCTGCATTGAGCATGACAGTTTCTACTGGAAAGCCTATAAAATTTATAGGTGTAGGTGAAAAAATTTCAAACTTAGAAAAGTTTTCTGCAGACAGAGTAGCGGACCGAATTTTGGATATGGGCGATATAGTGGGCATTGTGGAAAAGGCCGAGAAAGAGATTGATGAAAAAGAAGCAGAAAAAATGGCAAACAAACTTAGCAAAGGAAACTTTGATTTAGAAGACTTCCAAAAACAACTAGCACAGATGAAAAAGTTAGGAGGGATAAAAGGAATATTATCCCTAATGCCTGGAGTTAGAAAAGCAAAAGAAGCAATTGAAAACAGTAATTTAGAAGATAAAACCTTTGTAAGAATGGGAGCAATTATTTCTTCGATGACAAAAAAAGAAAAGATAAATCCTTCTATAATTAATGGATCTAGAAAAAAAAGAATAGCTTCTGGTTCAGGAGCAGAAATCCAAGACGTTAATAGATTATTAAAACAGTTTAAAAATATGCAAGATATGATGAAAAAAATGAGCAAATATGGTACAGAAGGCATGGAAAGAATGTTATCGAATAATATGGGTACAAAAAACTTAGGAAATATGTTAAATAATTTAAAAAGGAAATGAATTAATGAGTGTAAAAATAAGACTAAGCAGACATGGAGCAAAAAAGAGACCTTACTACAGAATTGTAGTTGCTGACATTAGAGCTCCTAGAGATGGAAAGTTTATAGAAAAAGTAGGAACTTTTAACCCTTTGAAAGAAAAAGGTGATGAGACTAGATTAAATCTGCAATTAGACAGAATTAAGCATTGGCTAGGTAATGGGGCACAACCTACTGATAGAGTTCATAGGTTTCTGTCTGATGCAGGTATTTTAAAGCCAATAAAAAAAAATAATCCTAATAAAGCCAAACCAAAAAAGAAGGCATTAGAAAGACTAAAGGCTAAGGAAGAAGCATTGAATAAGAAAAAAGAGGACGAAAAAGCCAAAGAAGCTGCTCCAGCCGAAGCGAAACCTGAAGAAGCTAAAGAAGCTGCTCCAGCCGAAGTTAAGCCAGAGGGTAAAAAAACTGAATCCTAATTCCATAAGGATTTATATATTCAATAAATTAGTCTTAATTTTTTTATAAGTTTTATAGGTCTTAAATTTATGACGAAAAAAAAGGTTTATTTGGGTAAAATTATATCAACTCATGGTATTAAAGGGTTATTAAAAATTGAATTTTATAATAGAGACTTAGAAAATTTAAAAAATTATAATAATAAAACTTACATTGAAAACTTCCAGATTAATCTAGAAAAGAAATTTACCAAAGGAAAAGCTGTCATCTGTAAAATCGATGGATATGAAAATAAAGAAGAAATTATTAAATTTCTTGGAAAAGAGATTTGGATAGAAGAGAATAGTTTAGCAAAAAAGCCTCACGAATATTTTCATAAAGACCTAATTGATACCAAAGTATATGATAAAAATAATCAATTACTTGGGTCAGTTTCTGCTATTCACAATTTCGGTGCAGGGGATCTTTTAGAGCTTAATGGAAAGTTTAAATATATGATAAGATTCTACGATTTAAAGAAAGAAGATATTAATGTAAAAAAAAAAATAATAAAGCTTCATAAAAACTATGAAATATAGCAAAAAAAAATTTTTAATTAATGCAATCACAATATTCCCTCAAGCATTCGAAGGATTATTAGATATATCAATAATAGGAAGTGCAAGAAAAAAAGGGATATGGGATTTGCAAATAACTGATATTAAAGATTTTGTGGATAAAAGTAATACTATTGATGATAAACCATACGGTGGTGGTCCAGGAATGATATTAAAGGCAGAAGTTTTGCAAAATGCATATAATCAAGCACTATCCACTATAGAAGAAAGCACTAAAAAATATCAAAAAATTATGCTAACACCCAGAGGAAAAAGATTAAACCAGGATATTGTCAAAGAATTAAGTAAAAGCGAGGGCTTGATAGTTGTATGTGGAAGGTATGAAGGTGTAGATCAAAGATTTATAGATTATAATGAGTTAAGAGAAATTTCTGTTGGCGATTATGTTTTAAGTGGTGGTGAGCCTGCTGCAGTAACTTTAATTGATGCAATAATAAGATTGTTACCAAACGTATTAGGAAACCCAAGTAGTTTATTAGAAGAAAGTTTCAATAATGACTTAATAGAATATCTTCAATATACTAAACCAAGGGTCTGGAAAAATTTAAAAGTTCCCGAAGTTTTGTTGTCTGGTGACCATAAAAAAATCAAAGATTGGAGACTAGAAAATTCGATAGCATTTAACAAGAAAAAAAAAGATAGATAATTTTGAATTTTTTTGATTAAATACTATTTTTTAAAAAGTAATTATGAATAAATTAATTGATATAGAAAAAGAGCAGATTGAAGAGGCTATAAAAGCCAAGAAAATACCTTCTTTTAAGTCTGGAGATACAGTAAAAGTAAATGTTTATGTTACTGAAGGAAATAAGGAGAGAATTCAGGCATTTGAGGGAGTGTGTATAGCTAGGTCAAATAGAGGTTTTAATTCCACTTTCACAGTACGAAAAGTTTCTCATGGAGAAGGAGTAGAAAGAGTATTTCCATTATATTCTCCAATGCTAGAGAGTATAAATTTAGTCAGGAGAGGAAAAGTTAGAAGATCTAAATTATATTACTTGAGACAGCGTTCCGGTAAATCGGCTAGAATAGCAGAAAAAAAAGATATTATTAAAAAAGTAAATCAAACTCCATCAAATAAAAAAGCCTCTAAAAAAGAAGCTAAAATAAATTCTTTAGAAAATAACGACTCAACACAAAAGACTAAAGAAACAATCAGTCAAGATGTAGATAAGGAAAATAAAAAAGAAAGTACGTAGGTATGGATAGTCCCAAAACCTTATTTGATAAAGTATGGGATAACCATATGGTAGGTAAACTTGACTCTGGACAAAGCATACTTTACATTGACAGACATCTTGTGCATGAGGTAACAAGCCCTCAAGCTTTTGAAGGGTTAAAACTGAAGAATAGAAATGTAAGAAGACCAGACTTGACCTTAGGAGTTGCAGACCATAATGTTCCCACTACTTTTAGAAATTTGGGAATTGATTCTATAAAAGATAAAATAGCTAGAATACAAGTCGAAACTTTAGAAAAAAATCTTAAAGAACATAAAATAGAGTACATTCCTTTAACTAGCGTTAATCAAGGTATTGTACATATTATAGGACCAGAATTAGGTTATACTTTACCTGGAACAACTATTGTATGTGGTGACTCTCATACATCAACACATGGTGCGTTTGGAGCGCTAGCTTTTGGTATAGGTACTTCAGAAGTTGAACATGTATTGGCTACACAGACCTTGCTTCAAAATAAACCAAAAAACATGAAAATTGAAATCAATGGCAAATTAAAGAAAAATGTTACCTCTAAAGATATAATTTTGAAAGTTATAAGTCAGATAGGAACTTCTGCAGGCACAGGGCACGTTATAGAGTTCATGGGCAACACAATAAAAAAAATGTCTATTGAAGAAAGAATGACTATTTGTAATATGTCAATTGAAGCAGGAGCAAAGGCGGGAATGATTAGTCCTGACATAACAACTTTTAAATATTTAAAAGATAAAAAGTTTTCTCCTAAAGATAAAAAATGGGAATTAGCTATTGATGAATGGACAAATCTTCATTCAGATAAAAATGCATCATTTGATAATAGTTTTACCTTTGATATAGAAAATTTAAAACCTATGGTTACATGGGGAACAAGTCCTGAAGATGGAATAAGTATAACCGATGTTGTACCAGATCCAAAAGATGCTATTAATCTTGAGAAGGAACAATCAATTAATAAGGCTTTAAAATATATGGATTTAACTCCAGGTACACGGATGACTGATATTAAAATACAAAAAGTTTTTATTGGATCGTGTACCAATGGACGTATAGAAGATTTAAGATCTGCTGCTTCAATTGTAAAGGGAAAAAAGGTAGCAAAAAGCTTACAAGCTTTGGTAGTTCCCGGATCAGGTGTAGTAAAAAAACTTGCAGAAGAGGAGGGAATAAAAGAGATTTTTATTGAAGCTGGATTTGAATGGAGAGACCCAGGATGTTCAATGTGTTTAGGCATGAATCCCGACCAGTTAGAAAACGGAGAGAGGTGCGCATCTACTTCAAACAGAAATTTTGAAGGAAGACAAGGCCGAGGAGGAAGAACACATTTAGTTAGTCCTATAACAGCTGCGGCGAGTGCTATTGCAGGTACATTTGTTGATGTATCAGAAGGATAAATATGCAAAAATTTTATGATGTGAAAAGTGTTGCTGCAGTGATTAATGAGATTAATATAGACACCGATGCTATTATTCCCAAACAGTTTTTAAAAACTATAGAGAGAACTGGGTTAGGAAAGTTTCTTTTTTTTGATAGAAGATATGATAGTTCTAATAATATAAAAAAAGACTTTATTCTTAATAAAGTTCCATGGAATAAAGCAAGAATTTTAATAGCAGGTAATAACTTTGGTTGTGGTTCGTCAAGAGAACATGCTCCTTGGGCATTATTAGATTTTGGTATAAAATGTATTATTGCTCCATCTTTCGCAGATATTTTCTTTAATAACTCAATTAAAAATGGACTTTTACCATTAACTTTACCTAAGAGTTCAATTGAAGTTTTATGTGCGCATGCTTTAGAAAAAAAGCTTATTAAGGTAAGTTTATTGGAAAAGAAAATATTTTATGACAATATAATATTAGATTTTAATATTTCAGACGAAGTTAGAGAACGATTACTAAATGGCTACGATGATATAGAGCTTACTCTGCAAAAAAAAGATATGATAGAATTTTATGAAAAAAAAAATCTTTTAGAAAGTTCATGGAGAATTATAGATAATGAAAGAAAAAGTTAACCTGCTACTTTTGCCAGGTGATGGAATTGGTCCAGAAGTTTGTATTCCTGTAAAAAAAATTATTAATTGTTTAAATAATTTTACTAATATTGAGTTTTCCATAGAAGAGGATCTAGTTGGAGGTTGTTCATATGATGAATTTAAATTGCCGATCACTGAAAAAGTTATCTCTAAAGCTAAAGCCAGTGACGGGATATTATTAGGTGCAGTAGGAGCTCCCAAGTATGAAAATTTACCATTTGATTTAAGACCAGAAAGAGGCCTATTAAAATTAAGAAAAGAGTTAGAACTATATGCGAACATAAGGCCAGCAAAAGTTTTTAACTCTTTAGCTGATGCTTCTTCATTAAAGCCTAACATAGTCAAAAATATGGACATAGTTGTGCTTAGAGAATTGACCGGAGGAATTTATTTTGGAGAACCTAGGGGTATATTCGAACTTGATGATGGGCAAAAGAAAGGTATAAACACCGAAGTATATACCACAAACGAAATAGTAAGATTAGGTAGAATAGGATTTGAAATTGCAAATCTAAGAAATAAAACTGTACATTCAGTAGAAAAAGCTAATGTTATGGAATCAGGAGTTCTTTGGCGTGAAGAGACAACTAAACTGCATTCTAAAGAATTTTCTCACATTAATTTAAAGCATATGTACGCTGATAACTGTGCAATGCAATTAGTAAAAAACCCTAAACAATTTGATGTTATATTAACAGGAAATTTGTTTGGAGATATTTTGTCAGATATTTCAGCAGAACTTACAGGGTCCTTAGGGATGCTGCCATCTGCAAGTTTAGGAGAAATAGGAGACAGTAAAAGAAGGAAATCATTGTATGAGCCAGTTCATGGTAGTGCTCCAGATATAGCTGGTAAAAATATTGCTAACCCAATTGCTATGATTCTATCTTTATCTATGTTTTGTAATTACACTCTTAAAAATAATATTTTATCTAGCCAAATTGAAAATGCGGTAGAAAAAGTTTTAGAGAATGGGTATAGGACAAAAGATATAATGCAAAAAAATTGTAATTTACTTAGCACCTCTGAAATGGGAGACGTGGTAACAGAAAATCTAAAAAATATATTAGAGAAAAATGAGTTATAATATATCAATAGTCGGTGCAACTGGAGCAGTAGGAAGAAAACTTCTAGAAACATTATACAAAAGAAATTTTCCTTTTAGTAAAATAACATTATTGGCATCAAAAAAATCAGAGGGAAAAAAAATTAAATTTAATGAAGATGAGTATGAAGTTAAAAATTTAGAAAGCTATGACTTTAAGAATAGTGATATAGCTTTTTTTTCCGCTGGCTCTGAAATATCTAAAATATATGCTCCTTTAGCTGAAAAAAAGGAATGCTATGTCGTTGACAATACTTCTTATTTTAGAATGAACAATGATATTTCTTTAATTATTCCTGAAATAAATGAAAAAAAATTATTAGAGTCAGAACGTAAAATAATTGCTAATCCAAATTGCTCAACTATACAAATGCTAGTGGCTTTAGCACCTATTCATAAAATCTCTAAAATTAAAAGAATTATAGTTTCCACCTATCAATCTGTTTCTGGAGCTGGTCAAAGTGCAATATCTGAATTAAAAGAGCAGTCAAAAAATTTGCTAGAAAAAAAAAATATTATTATTAAAAATATTCCTAAACAAATTGCTTTTAATGTAGTTCCACAAATAGACACATTTTTAGATAATGGTTTTACTAAAGAGGAGATGAAAATGGTTAATGAAACCAATAAAATTCTAGATCCCGATATTAGCATTAATGCTACTTGCGTAAGAGTAGCCTCCGAAATTGGACATGCAGAGTCTATATATATTGAACTAGAAAAAAACATTGATGTTGAACTAATAAAAAGTGTACTCAAAAACAAAAAAGAAATTATATTTTCAGATGATGACTATCATACTCCAGTTGATTGTTCAGGAAATGATGGGGTTTATGTTTCAAGGCTAAGAAAAGATCTTATAAAAGAAAATGGATTCAATTTTTGGGTGGTTTCTGATAATTTATTAAAAGGAGCTGCATTAAATTCTGTTCAGATTGCTGAGTCATTAATAAAAGTAGGAAGGGTATAGTATATGAAAAATAATAACCGACCTATTTCTCCCCATTTATCTATATATAAACCTCAAATAACTTCTATTTTGTCTATATCGCATAGGATGTCAGGTATTTTTCAATCACTGGGGTTGCTAATAATAGTATTGCTTTTGTTTTCTCTTTTTCTTGGCAAAAACTCTCACGAATTCTTTATGTTATTTATAAATTCATTTATAGGAAAAGCTTTTTTATTTTTTTATGTGCTATCACTTTGTTATCACTTATTTAATGGTATTAGACATATTATTTGGGATATTGGTTTTGGCTTTGAAATAAAGAATGTATATTATTCAGGCATTATAGTAATAATTTTTGCAGTAACCTTAGCTTTATATATTTTGGCCAAGTAAAATGAGTATAAATAAAAACAACTCTGAAACGAATTTGCAAAAACAAAGGAATATAGTATTGAACCATTGGATTTTGCAAAAAGTTTCTGCCCTTATTCTAATTCCTACTGGAATTTGGTTCTTATTTATAATTAAAGATTTTTTGTATTATGACTTTACTAATAAAATCTTATGGTTTAAGAATTTTTATAACAGCCTATTACTAAGTATATTTATACTAGTTTCTATATTTCATCTTAGATTAGGATTAACGGTGGTAATAGAGGACTATATTCATAGTCTCAAAAGAAAAAAAACTTTATTGAGTCTTTTAGAAATCTTGTATTTGTTTTTAGCCGTATTTACTGTAATAATAATATCAATTTTATATAAGGGTTATAATGTTTAAAAAAGCTTACAACATAATTGAACATAATTATGATGTTATAGTGGTGGGTGCAGGAGGTGCAGGTCTAAGAGCAACTTTAGGTCTTGTAGAAAATGACTTATCTGTAGCTTGTCTAACGAAGGTTTTTCCTACTAGGAGTCATACAGTAGCAGCTCAAGGTGGCATTAGTGCCGCACTTGGCAATATGAGTGAAGATAGTTGGAAATGGCACATGTATGATACTGTAAAAGGATCAGATTGGCTTGGAGATCAAGATGCTATTGAATACATGTGCAGAGAAGCTATACCGGCGGTAGTTGAATTAGAACATTA
>PCCU01000040.1 GCA_002732015.1 Candidatus Pelagibacterales bacterium | reverse complement strand
CCTCATCACCATGGCTCATCCAGACTTGTGAAGCATTATTTTTTGAAAACACTATTCTATCAAAAAGCAAACTTTTTTTAAGAATCCTGATTTCTGCTTTTCCAAACTCTCTCCTATTAGAACTTTCTACTTTACCTCCTAACATCTGGCAAATTATCTGCATGCCGTAACATATGCCAAGTATAGGAATATTCATTCTTAATACTTCTTTATTAAGTTTAGGAGATTTTTTTTCAAATGATGAAGCAGGCCCTCCTGATAATATTATTGCTTGTGGCTTGTTTTTTTTAACATATGAATACAAATTATTATGAGGTATAATTTCACAGTAAATTCCTATTTCTCTTATCCTTCTTATAATTAATTGGGTCGTCTGGCTTCCAAAATCTACAACCAACACCTTATTCAAATTATTAGTTTTCATTGTTAAAAGTATTATTTAATTTTGCTTCTAAACTTTTGTACTCTTTACATTTTGATTCACATAACTCCTTAAGTATTTTTAGATGATGTTTTGCCTTATCTATTTTTCCTCCTGTTATATAAGCTACACCTATATAGTTATGTGCTTCAAGATGATTAGGGTTTAACCTTAATGCTTCTTTGTAAGACTGTATTGATAATTCTAAGTTTCCGCTTTTTCTATAAGCATACCCTAAATAATTATATAAATCTGCATTTGATCTATCTTTTTTTATTTCTAGCTTTATAAGTGTTATAGACTTTTTGTAATTTTTACTATCTAGCAAATCATTAATGATAGCTAGGTTTTTATTTTTGAACCCTCTATTATATCCTGTGCCTTCTCTTGCCGCATGATTAAAATTTATTAAAAAAAATATTAATAGTATTGATAAAAGAAATCTAAGCATATTTTTTCAACAAGCATATAAAAAATCCATCAGATTTAATTTCCAGAGGACTTAAGGTTAGCCATTGTTCTAAACTATTTAAAGTTATTTTATTGAATTTATTTTTTAAAATTAAATTTATATCCAAAATTTTAAATCCTTTGTTTTTTTCTAAAAAACTTTTTATCTGATTTTCATTTTCGCTCTCAAATAAAGAACAAGTTATATATGAAATAATACCATTTTTTTTACAATATTTTGAAGCATTATTTAATATTTCTTTTTGAATTTTTAAATAATATTTTAAATTATTTCTGTTTATCCTGATAATAGTTTCAGGTCTTCGCCTCCATACACCTGATCCTGTACATGGAACATCCAAAATCACTAAATCAAAAAAGTTTTCAAAAACTTTATCATGATTAAATATAGAAACTTTTTTGCATAAATTTAGCAAATCTAATCTTTTTCTAAGATGATTTAACCTTTTGAAATTATGGTCATACGCATAAATAGTTCCTTGTCCTTGCATTTGCTCTAAAAGTGCTATGGTTTTTGTTCCTTTTCCTGCACAGTAATCTAAAACTTTCATTCCACTTCTTGCTCCAGACAAAATTGTTACAATTTGTGAACCTTCATCCTGAATTTCAAAAAAACTACGCTTTATGGAATTAATTTTTTTTTCTGCAATTCTTTTTAAAATTGTTACACAAAAAGGAGAAAATTTACTTTTTTGAGATGGAATATCACTTTTTTTTAGTAGTTCTATTACCTCATCTCTAATCTTTAAATTATTAACTCTTAAATCAAATCTTGGCTCAAGCAGAATAGACTTATAGACCTCTTTAATTTTTTTTTTTAAATTTGTATTTAATTTTTTTTCTAACCAATCAGGTAAAGCAGGAAGTATCTTATATTTTAAATTTACAGCAGTTTTATAAATTTTTTCATCCTCATTCTTTGGTTGAATAGAGTATTTGCCTTCATAAATATCTTCCAAAGTTGTTTTTTTATATTCAGAAAAAAAATAAAAAAGTATGCTGTTTCTTATATTAAACTTAATAAGATTAGTTTTACAAATTTTTTGTAAGGAAAAGTAGATTTTTAAATACTTAAAAACTATTTCCTGTATAAGCCTTTTATCCTTTGCTCCGGCAAACCTATTTCTCTTAAAATAATTTTTTATTTCTAGCTTGGGTTTTTTGTTGTTTTCTATTATTTGATAAATTAATTCTATTGAAGACTTAAGTACAGCTCCCTTTCGCATATTACCTTTCTGTTTTGTAGTTAGGAGCCTCTCTCGTTACTGCAATATCATGTATATGACTCTCTTTAAAGCCTGCTTGAGTAATTTTTATAAAATTGCATTTTTGTTTCATCTGTTTGATGTTTTTATTTCCTGTGTATCCCATAGCAGCTCTCAAACCTCCCACTAATTGAAATACTACATCTGCAGCTATTCCTTTATAAGGAACTCTACCTTCTACTCCTTCTGGAACAAACTTTAGTTTATCTTCTATATCTTGTTGAAAATATCTATCTGAAGACCCTGTTTCCATAGCAGCTAATGAACCCATTCCTCTGTAAGACTTATAAGATCTTCCTTGATAAAGAAAAACTTCACCAGGCGATTCCTCTGTTCCTGCTAACAATGATCCTATCATCACACTATCAGCTCCGGCTCCTATAGCTTTTGCAACATCTCCTGAATACCTTATACCTCCATCTGCTATAATTGGAATATTCTTCTTTTTACTTTTTTGAAAAACTTCATCTATTGCACTAAATTGTGGAACTCCAACACCTGCTATTACTCTCGTAGTACAGATAGATCCCGGACCTATTCCTACCTTTAGTCCATTAATTGGATATTTTATTAACTCTGAAGCACCTTCAGCAGTAGCTATATTACCTGCTAATATTTGCACACTATCTTTAAATACTTTTTTTAATTCTTTTATTGTATTTATAACTCTTGATGAGTGGGCATGAGCTGTATCTAATACTAGAGCATCAACTCCAGCCTCTACTAGTCTTTCAGACCTATGCAGGCTGTCTCCACCAACCCCTACAGCAGCCGCTACTCTAAGCCTTCCAATATTATCTTTTGTAGCAAGAGGATATTTTTCAGACTTTTCTATATCAGTCACAGTAATAAGCCCTATGCACCTGTGATGTTTATCAATAATTATAAGCTTTTCAATTTTATTTTCTCTCAATATACCAGAGGCCTTTGTTTTAGATATACCTTTTTCTGATGTTATTAAATTTTTTCTAGTCATTAGTTCTTTAATAGGCTGTTGCAAGTTTTTAGAAAATCTAACATCTCTATTGGTGATTATACCAACAACTCTGTTATTCTTATCTACTACTGGGAAGCCTGAAATATTAAATTTTTTCTTTAATTCTATTAAGTCATATAATTTAGAATCTACAGAAATTGTTACTGGGTCAACTACCATACCGGATTCATATTTTTTTACTTTAATAACCTCAGAAACCTGAACATCAATAGAATTATTTTTATGAATAACTCCTATGCCCCCGCATTGAGAAATAGATATAGCTAATTTAGCCTCAGTTACCGTATCCATTGCAGCTGATATTATTGGAATATTAATATCAATATCTGAGGAGAACTTTGTTTTAGTATCTACTTCTCTAGGCAATATCTTAGAATATGCTGGCCTAATAAGTACGTCATCAAAAGTGAGTGATTGTGTTAATTTCATAATTTTTATAAGAAAAGTTTAATAGTATTTTTCTCTACTGTAAATTATTAAAACTTAAACAAATTAAATATATTTCTTTTGAGTCTTTCATGCTTGATTTAGGTTTAAAAAGTTTTACGTATTTATAGTGTTTTTTAATACATTTTATTAGATTATCATTGGTATTTGCTCCTAATAACTTACACACAAAGTTTCCATTTAATGATAAATAGTTTTGAGCAAAAACTATTGCTTTTTCTACTAAATCTGTTGCTCTGACTTGATCAGTAAACCTGTGACCTGTAGCCTTTGGAGCCATGTCTGACAATACCAAATCTAAACTTTTTGCTTTTATAGAATTATTTTCTGTCAAAAACTCATTAATGTCTTTTTTAAAAATTATAACATTCTCAATAGGTTTAATATCATTTACGTCAATAGCATAAATTTTACTCTTAGAATTTTTACTTTTACTAAATAAAATGTCTGCTAGTATCTGACTCCAGCTTCCAGGAGCAGCTCCTAAGTCTGCTACAGATATATTCTCTTTTATAAGATTAAACTTTTTATTTATTTCTAAAAGTTTATATACTGATCTAGCCCTATATCCATTTGCTTTAGCAGAAAAAAAATACTTATCTGCCTCTTTCCTTTTTATCCATAACTGTTGACTTAATTTTTTAACCACTACTATAATAATTTATTATTTTTCAATACAGTATAAGTTTTATTAATTGGCAATCCTACTACGTTGCTATAAGAACCAGATAACATTTCAACAAATGACTCTGCAAAACCTTGAATAGCATATGATCCTGCACATCCTTTCCATTCCTCTGTGCTAAGATAATTTTCTATATCTTTATTATCCAAAAGTCTAAATTTTACAATAGACTTGCAAACATATTGAAAATATGTATCTGAGTCAGTAAAAAAAGTAATTCCTGTATACACTCTGTGTCTTCTTCCAGATAAAGCTTTTAAATTTAACTTTGCTTGTGCTCTATCGTCTGTTTTATTAATAACTTTTTTCCTTGAGTAAACAATAGTATCTGCAGATATTATAAATTTTTTTTTAAATTTCTTTTTTGCCAAGGATCCTTTTTCAAAAGATAATCGTCTAATCATTTCAATAGGACTCTCTTTTTTTATAGGATTCTCAGATATATTTGGACTGAACACATCAAAAGGAATACCTATTTTTTCTAGAATCAACTTTCTATTCTTAGATGAAGAAGATAAAACTAACTTTTTTTTTTTTTTTATCCAAAAAATTTACTTATGCCTAAATATAATTCTTCCTTTAGTTAGATCGTATGTAGACATTTCAACAATAACTTTATCACCTGCTAAAATTCTAATTCTATGCTTCCTCATTCTACCAGCCGTATGTGCTAAAATTTCGTGACCATTCTCTAATTTAACTTTAAACATGGCATTAGGTAGAATTTCAGAAACCACTCCTTCGTATTCTAAAACATCTTCTTTAGGCATAATCCTCCTTTAATTTTTATTAGAATGATATTTTTACTCGCTTTGGTCAAGCATTTAAATTTTTACTGATAAAATACTAATTAAGGTAAATAATCTTCTCGAGGTGTCAGCATTTATATCTATATCTGGTTTTAAAATTTCTTGTAAAATTAATGATCCTTCATCATGTATAGACCTTCTTCCTACATCAATAGCTTCAATTTTTTTTAAAGGAGCAGTTTTGATTGCTTCAACATAATTCTCGCATACTATTTGATAATCTCTAATAATTCTTCTAATGTTGCTAACTAAAAACTTTTTTTCATATTTTTTATTGTCAAAAAGATCTGTTATAAATAGGTATAACTTCCATTCCTCAAACTTAATTTTTATTTTATAAGGACCATTATTACTTTCACTTAGTTTGAAATAACAATTATTAGTTAAATCAAAAACTGCTGACTTTCTTTCTTGCTCTAATTCATGATTCCAAGTAATTATATTTCTTTCATCCACCTCTGCGTGAACTATATAGAAAGTGCTGTCTGGCAATTATTTACTCTTTATATATCTTATTTTTGCAGATAATGCATGTGCTGTAAGTCCCTCCACATTTGCCAAATAATTTATATCAGAAGCTACTTTGATCAGACTGTTTTTGTTAGCTTCAAGGTAAGAAGTTCTTTTAAAAAAGTCTATCACTGATAAACCTGATTCAAATCTAGCGTTACCCGAGGTCGGTAAAACATGGCTAGGTCCTCCCACATAATCACCAAAAGCCTCTGGAGTATAACTGCCAACGAAAATTGCTCCTGCATTATTTATTTTTTTAATAAGGTCCTTATGCCCTTTAAGTATTATTTGTAAATGCTCTGGAGCAATAATGTTTGCAATTTTATATGCACTTCTGATGTTATTAATTTTTATAGCTAAACCATTTTTTTTTATGCTAATAGTTGCTATTTCTTTTCTATCTAAAGTTTTTAAATGTATTGATATGTAATGATTTACTGATTTTATTAACTCCATACTATCAGTTACTAGTATGGCTCTAGCATCTTCATCATGTTCTGCTTGTGATAATAAATCAACTGCTATCCACTCAGGGTTACTAAATTTATCTGCAATAACCATTACCTCTGATGGGCCTGCGATAGAGTCTATTCCTACATCTCCAAAAACTTGCTTTTTTGCCTCTGCTACAAATGCATTTCCTGGTCCAAATATTTTATCAACCTTTTTAATCGTTTTAGTTCCATAAGTTAGGGCAGCAATAGCTTGCGCGCCTCCAATCATGTATACTTTATTTATTCCTGCTAGTTTTGCTGATGCTAAGATTTCATATCTTATTTTTTTATTTTTTGCTGGACTAACTAAAACTATTCTTTTAACTCCCGCTAGCTTTGCTGCCACTGCATTCATTAAAACTGAAGATGGATAGATAGCTTTTCCTCCGGGTATATACAAACCACATGAGTCAATTGGTTTCCAAAAACATCCGAGTTTTACTCCTATATTATCTTTATAAAGTAAATTTTTCGGAAGTAATTTTTTTTGATAACTTGTTATTCTTTTAATAGCCAGCTTAGTTGATTTAAGGAATTCTTTTGAACATAATTTTAATGAATTTTCTAGCTCTTTTTTTGATACTTCTATTTCTCTAATATTTTTAAAGTTATTTTTATCATACTTTTTAGTTAAAGCAATTAAGCTTTTATCACCACCTTTCCTTACCTCCACTATTATTTTTCTTACTAGTTCTGTTCTAGTTTCTGAATTTAATACATCATTCTCAATATACTTTTTTAATTTTTTTTTATAATTTTCGTTATTACAATTAACTAGTTTTAACATTTGCAACCTTCCTAAATCTTTCAATAATAGTTTGTATTTTTTCTGGTTTTGACTTTGAAAAATTTCTATTAACTATTAAATAAGAAGAAACGTCCATTATTTTGCCTATTTCTGTTAACCCATTTTCCTTTAAGGTTTTTCCGCTAGAGACTAAGTCTACTATTCTCTTTGTTAACCCAAGCATTGGGGCTATTTCTAATGCTCCATTAAGCTTTAAACATTCTGCTTGTACGCCTCTAACTGCAAAATAATTTTTAGTAATTTTAGGATACTTAGTTGCAACTTTTACATGACTCCAACTTTTAGGATCATCGGTAGCAGCTAGTTTAATAGGCTCGGCGACTGACATTCTGCATTTTCCAATACCTAAATTAACTGGAGCATAGATTTCTTCAAATGAAAACTCTTTAATAACATCTGAACCAACAATCCCTAGGTGTGCTCCTCCAAAGGCAACAAAATTTGCTACATCAAAACTACGAACTATAATTATGATAATATTTTTATCAGAAGTAGAAAACATTAACTTTCTATTATTTTTATAAAAAGATTTTTCTGGAGTAATTTTTACTTTTTTTAGCATTGGCTCTAGTTCTTTAAGAATTCTTCCTTTAGGAATTGCTATTATAATCTTTTTTTTTATTGATTCTTTATAATTATCAGTCATTACGCAGATGAGTAGGAGTTACAGCTGGCCATTTTGGTTTACCAACATCTTCAAGTAGACAACTCCAATTATGAACCTCCAGAGTAATAATTTTATTGTCATTAAGTAAAATAAAAATGCTATTATCATAATTATTTATAGATAACACATTATAAATTAGATTGTTAAGAAAAATACTATTGTCTTCAATTTTTTCTACTCCTGTTATGGTTAAAACCGAAGGAACCTGTTTAAGTTTGTGATCCTCTCCTTCGGCAATTTCCCATGTAAACCTCTCTAAAGCCAATAAAAAAAGTTTATTTTTTTTATCAAACTTTACTTCTGAGGTTAAAAAAATTGATTGATATATACAGTCTGAGAAAACAGACAAATCATTGTCATCGATTGCTCTGAGTTTGAGCGGCACATATGATTTGTCAAGATTTTTCATTTTTTTTCCTGTAAATTTCAGCACCACAAGCTAAAAGTTTTTCGTCAATTTTTTCATAACCTCTATCGAGATGATAAACTCTGTTTACTTTAGTAATTCCTTTAGCAGATAACCCTGCTAATATTAGTGATACTGATGCCCTTAAGTCAGTTGCCATTACCTCGGCTCCCACAAAACCACAACTTCCTCTAATGAAGGCTTT
>PCCU01000039.1 GCA_002732015.1 Candidatus Pelagibacterales bacterium | reverse complement strand
TTGACATTAAAAGAATTAATGAAAAAACTGAAGGTTTTGTCCAAAATACTATGCAGGGTATAAAAGAAACAATACTTAAAACCATTGGCATGTAAAATACAACAGCATTAGGGTGATCAATTAAAGTAATTTTTTTTATATAAACCGATGCCATACCCATTAGAATAGAGGCAACTAAAGTAATAAATATATAAATATTAAAATGTATCAAGCCTGGTCTTATTATAATTAAGGCACCTATTAAGGAAATAAATATAGCAATAACTCTTCTATATTTAATTTTTTCCTTTAATAAGAAGATAGCGAAAATAGCACCAAATATGGGTGCTGTAAAGTTTATAGCGGTTGCTTCTGCCAAAGGTATTTTAGAAATAGAATAAAACCATAAATACATTGCTAGAACTGCCAAACTACATCTAATTAACTGTAATTTTAATGATTTAGTTTTTAGACTCTTAATTCCTGATTTTAATATAAAAGGAAGTATTAAAAGAACAGCAAAGAAAGATCTAAAAAAAATAATTTGCGAAAGATGATATTCTTCAGATAGATATTTAACTAATGTATTAAGAAGAGCAAAGTTTATTGATGCAAAAAGCATCCATATTCCTGATTTTATACTTGAAGACATAATCTATATTTATATAATTTTAGCTGAACATGAGCAAAAAAAAATATAAAAAAATATATAGCAATGCTAGTCATGCTTTGGAAGATATTTTATTTGATGGAATGACAATTATGTCAGGAGGTTTTGGTTTGTGTGGTTTGCCTGAAAATTTGATCGTTGCTATTAAAAAAAGTGGAGTTTCAAATTTAAAAGTTATATCAAATAATGCTGGAACTGAAGGGCACGGGTTAGGTTTATTATTAGAAACTGGACAAATTAAAAAAGCTATATCTTCCTATGTAGGTGAAAATAAGCTCTTTGAGAAACAATATTTATCTGGTGAAATTGAATTAGAGTTTAATCCACAAGGTACTTTAGCAGAGAGAATAAGGGCTGGTGGTGCTGGAATACCAGCATTTTTCACAGCTACAGGAGTAGGAACTTTAGTTTCTAAAAACAAAGAAGTAAAAACTTTTAATAATAAAGATTACATAATGGAAACAGGCTTAACAGCAGATTTATCAATAATTAAAGCTTGGAAGTGTGATGAAGCAGGCAATCTAATATACAGAAAAACTGCTAGAAATTTCAATCCGGTAATGGCAACTGCAGGAAAAGTTACAGTTGCAGAGGTAGAAGAAATATTAAAAGCTGGAGAATTAGATCCAGACCAAATTCATACGCCAGGAATATATATTAATAGAATTGTAAAAGGGAAAGACTATAGCAGGGCAATTGAAAATCTAACAGTGAGAGAAAAGTGAGTTGGAATAGAGAACAAATGTGTTTGAGAGCATCCCAAGAGTTAAAAGATGGAGACTATGTAAATTTGGGAATAGGAATGCCTACTTTGGTAGCAAATTACATAGAAGAAAGTTTGAATATTACATTACAAAGTGAGAATGGAATGCTTGGGATGGGGCCATTCCCATTAGAAGGCGAAGAGGACTCAGATTTAATTAACGCTGGTAAGCAGACAATTACATCACTTCCTGATACAAGTTATTTCTCCTCAGCTGACTCATTTGCTATGATAAGAGGTGGTCATATTGACTTATCTATTTTAGGAGCTTTAGAAGTTTCTAAAAGTGGTGATTTGGCAAATTGGATGATACCGGGGAAAATGGTGAAAGGTATGGGTGGTGCAATGGATTTAGTAGCAGGAGTAAAAAAAGTTATTGTTTTAATGGACCATAACGCAAAAGATGGAGCCCCAAAAATAGTTGAAAGTTGTAGTTTACCCCTTACTGGAAAAGGAGTAGTAAATACTATTATAACTAATTTAGGAGTTTTTGAAGTTAATAAGGAAATAAAAATTTTAGAGTTAGCCGCCAATGTTACTAAAGAAGAGGTTATTGAAAAAACTGGGACTGAAGTAAAGTTTCCAAACTAACATTTTAAAACTATCTTACCAATATTTTTTCTATCTGCTAATAAGTTTAAGGCTTTATTTGCATCTTTAAGTTCAAACACTCTATTTACAGAGGGATTTAACTTTTTATTGTTGTATAATTGTTCTAAAACTGAGAGGTCGTTTCCAATTTCTTCAGGTTCTCTATAGGCTAACTCGCCCCAATAAAGACCTTCAGCTCTCGCATTTTTAAGTAATAGCCTGTTAACAGGAATTTCTGGTATTGTTCCAGATGTAAATCCAACTATAATAATTCTACCATTCCACTTTAATGATTTAACTAGGTCTAAATTAGCTTGACCGCCTACCATATCAATTACAACATCTACTGCATTTATACCAAAGCTTTTTAATTCTTTTCTAATTATTTTATCATTATAGTTAATAGTGTAATCTGCTCCTTTTTCAACACATATATTAAGTTTTTTATCATTGCCTCCACATGCTACAACTAAGGCACCATAAGCTTTTGCTATTTCAATAGCTGCCATTCCAACACCTCCCGTAGCACCTAAAATTACACATATTTCATTTTTTTTTAATTTTGCTTTAGTGACAATAGCACTGAAAGCGGTTCCATATATAACTGGAAATCCTCCAGCTTCTAAAGTATCCATTTTGCTTGGCTTTAAATATGTGTTTTCTTTAGGAACAACTACTTCGGTCCTATATCCTCCATACTTCATAATTGATATTACTCTATCACCTACCTTGAGATTTGAAACATTTGAACCTATTTCTAAAATTACACCAGAAATTTCTAAACCAGGAGAGAAAGGAGGCCTTGGTCTTTCCTGATATCTACCTTTTATGATTAATAAGTCAGCAAAGTTTACTCCTGCAGACTCTACTTTTATTCTAACTGAGTTTTTATCAAGAACTAGACTTTCACTTTCCTCATAAATTAAATTATCAGGATTACCATATTTTTTTACTACAATATTAAACATTTTACTTTAGATACAAATAATAATATATGTATTATTCTTACTTAAATATGCGTGGTAGTAAATATGCTTTTTTCTTTATTAAAGTTTTTTTTTATTTTTTTTATTTTTTTTAGTAATGCAAATGCTATTGAAAAAAAATGGTATAAGAAGGGTGAGTATAATGATTGGGAAGTTTACGCTAAATCAGATAAAGTAATATGTTATACAATTACACGCCCTCAAAAAATGGAAGGAGAATATAATCTTAGGGGAAGAGTTGACGCTATGGTTGCTATAAATAATAACAAAAGTAGTAAAAATAAATATTATGTGGGATTTGACTTTGGTTACACCTTTGCCAATAATGATAAAGTTAAATTAATTATAGACGATAGTAAGGTTTTTGAGATGGATACCTTTGCCCAAACTGCTTGGATAAACCCAACAAAAAATCCTAAGCTGCATTTAAAAATTATAGAAGCTATGAAAAAAGGAAATATTTTAATTGCTGAGGGCACTTCAAATAGAGGAACAGAAACAAAAGATACTTACTCTCTCCTTGGTTTTACTAAAGCATTTAAAAAAGTAATAGATGTCTGTAACTAAAAAAAATATATATAATCTAACAAAAAAGGATCTAGAAGATTTTATAAAAAATAAAAACTTTAAGTTATTTAGAGCTCCTCAAATATGGAATTGGTTGTATGTAAAAGGAACTAAAAGTTTTCTTGAAATGAATAATTTACCTAACGCCCTAATAAAACTTTTAGATATTAGTTTTTCAATTTCCTTATTAAAGGTAAAAGAAAGCTACATATCTGAAGATGGTACCAAAAAATGGTTGTTTAAATTAAAGGACGGTAAGGAAATTGAAACAGTCTTTATACCTGAAGGAAAAAGAGGAACAATTTGCGTTTCTTCTCAGGTAGGATGTTCGCTATCATGCTCTTTTTGTCATACGGGTACAATGAAACTAGAAAGAAATCTTGAATTAGAAGAGATTTTAGGTCAAATAATAACAGTAAAGTTTTTTTTAGAAGATTGGAGAAAAAAAACTGAGGAAAAAATAGTCACTAATATTGTATTTATGGGAATGGGAGAACCACTTTTAAATTACAACAATGTTATAAATTCGATTAATATTCTATGTGATACAGAAGGGTTAGCTATTTCAAAAAGAAAAATTACTTTATCAACTTCGGGAATAGTTAACAAAATAAAAGACTTTCAAAGAGATACTGACGTGAATTTAGCAGTATCTTTACATGCAGCTTTTGATAATATTAGAGATGAATTAGTTCCAGTCAATAAAAAATGGCCAATCTCTAGATTATTCAAAGAATTAGAAGTTTATAATAGTACAGAAAGAAAAAAAAGAATAACATTTGAATATATTATGTTAGAGGGAGTTAATGATTCTCTTAAAGATGCTAAACAATTAATAAAACTAATAAGTCCATTAAAATCAAAAGTAAATTTAATTCCTTTTAACCCATGGCCAGATTCTTCTTACAATGTAAGCTCGCCAGACAAAATAGATAAATTTAAAAAATTTATTTTGGAAAATGGAAAAATTATAGCTACAATTAGAATGCCAAGGGGCGACGATATACTTGCAGCTTGCGGACAATTAAAATCTTTAAATAAAAAATTATAGATTAGGAAAAGTTTATGAAAAAAAAAGTAGTGTTAGCTTATTCTGGAGGACTAGATACCTCAGTGATACTTAAGTGGCTACAATTAGAAAAAAATTTAGATGTCATTGCTTTTATAGCCGATGTTGGTCAAAAAGATGAATTAGAAGCAGCAAAAAAAAATGCAAAGAAAATGGGAGCTTACAAAGTAATAGTTAAAGACTTAAAAAGTATTTTTGTTAAAGAATATATTTATCCTATGTTTAGATGCAATACGTTGTATGAAGGCACCTATTTGTTAGGAACAGCTATAGCAAGGCCACTTATTGCAAAAACTCAAATGGAAGTTGCTAAAAGCTTTAAAGCAGAGTATGTATCTCACGGAGCAACAGGAAAAGGAAATGATCAAATAAGATTTGAGTTAGGTTACTATGCCCATGATAAAAATATTAAAGTTATAGCTCCCTGGAGAGAGTGGAAATTAAATTCTAGAATTAAATTAATAAATTATGCTAATAAACATAATATACCTCTTATGGGTAAAACTTCAAAGGAACCTCCTTATTCTATGGATGCAAATTTACTGCATGTTTCATACGAAGGTAAAATATTAGAAAATCCTTGGAAACAACCAGAACAAAAGATGTTTAGAATTACAAAAAATCCTGAAAAATGTTCATCTAAAGGAGAGTATATTGAGATAGGATTTTTAAAGGGTGATCCAATAACAATTAACAAAAAGAAGCTTCCGCCAGAAAAAATAATTGATAGTTTAAATGTTATAGGAGGAAAGCATGGTATAGGAAGAAAAGATATAGTAGAAAACAGAACAGTAGGAATGAAATCTAGAGGAGTATATGAAACTCCAGGAGGGGAAATTTTATTAATAGCACATCGTGCAATAGAGAGTCTAACATTAGATGGTCCGTCAATTATGTTAAAAGACGAAATAATGCCCAAATATGCAAAACTTATTTATGATGGATTATGGTTTAGCCCAGAAAGAAAAATGCTACAAGCTCTAATAAATGAAAGTCAAAAAAATGTCTCAGGAGAAGTAAGGCTTTTTTTAAGGCAAGGAAATATTAGTTTAATAGGAAGAAAGTCTAAAAAAACTTTATATAATCATAAATTAGCAACTTTTGAAGAAGATAATTTATACGATCAAAAAGATGCTGAAGGATTTATAAAATTAAAGGCTTTAAGGTTTAGAAACTAGCTCAAATTTATAGATAATGCGTAATTATATAAAAGATCTCTAAAAAATATTAGTATAATTATTAAGATTACTGGAGAGACATCAATCCCTCCAAAATCTGGTAAAAGCTTCCTTATTGGTTTAAGGGCAGGTTCAGTAATTTTATACAAAAAATCACCAATTAAATAAATTAATTTATTTTGAGTATTAACTATACTAAAAGCAACTAACCAACTTAGGATAGCCTGAGCAATGAGAAGCCAAATATAAAAACTAATAATTGTATATAAAAGCATTAGTATTTGGCTAAATAAAATTAACATATTTTTATTCTATTGATAAATTCAGTTAATTTAAAGATAATTTTAAAGTAGTAAGAGAAGGTATTGATCTCTTACTACTTCATTAGTACAGGGTTATTTTTTCGAGACGTATTCTGGATAACCTGAAGTACCTGTTTCTGTGAGATCTAAGCCGTATTCTTCATCTTCTTCAGAAGCTCTAATCCCTACGCTTGCTTTAAGGATGCCCCAAACAATCGAAGAACAGACAACGGTAAATATTCCAAATGCCAAAATTCCTACAATTTGGGTTCCATAAGAAGTATCTGCATTAGTAAATGGAACTATTAATGTGCCCCAAATTCCTGCAATTAAGTGTGCTGGAATTGCGCCAACTACATCATCAATTTTAAGTTTATCTAATAGCTTCATGCCATACATGCATAAAATACCACCTATTCCACCAATAATTATAGCTTGACCAATAGATGGAGTTAATGGTTCTGCAGTTATACTTACCAACCCTGCGATAGCTCCGTTTAGCGTGGCTCCAATATTAGTTTTACCCTCAACTATTCTGCTTAACACCATTGGAGCTATAACTCCTCCTGCAGCAGCCATAGTAGTATTTGCAAAGATTGATGCTACTGCATTAGCATCTGCATATGAACCTAAAGCTAACTGAGATGCTCCATTGAAACCAAACCATCCTAGCCAAAGTATCCAAACTCCTAACGTTGCAGTTGGTATAGATTGTCCAGGCATTATAACGGCATTTCCTTTACTATCAAATTTTCCTTTTCTAGCGCCCAGTAAAATTGCACCAGTAAGGGCAGCCCAGCCACCAACTGAATGAACGATGGTGGATCCTGCAAAATCGGAAAATCCCATTTCGCTCAGCCATCCACCACCCCATTGCCATGAACCTGATATTGGATAAAGAATCGCTGTAAGTATGACAACAAAAGCAAAAAAAGGCCATATTAGAACTCTTTCAGCGAGTGCACCAGAAACGATAGATGCCGTGGTAGCTACAAATACCATTTGAAAAAACCAATCAGAAGCCGGGGAATAATCTTGTCCGACTAAATCACTATCACTTCCAATGCCACTAGACCATATACTGAATGAACCTATGTATCCTCCGTCAACGCCTGCGTACATTAGATTATAGCCTATTAAGTAATAAGCTACTCCAGCTATTGAAAATAAACCTACATTTTTAATACAAATAACAACAGTATTTTTACTTCTCACTAAACCAGCTTCTAACATAGTAAAACCAGCGGCCATCCACATCACCAAAAATCCACCAATACAAAATAATAAGGTATTAAAAACAAAACTTATTTCTGCCGGATCGGCTATTGCTGTTTCATGACCATCTGCTAAAGCCAAATTTGCAGAAACAAATGAGGCAAGCAGAAAAAAAACAAATTTTAGCATTTATGCTCCTTTATTAATTAAAAAATAAAGGTAACAAATCAAAAGTGATTATCAATTAAAAATAATAAATTTTATGGTTATAATTTAATCATCAGTATAATTTATAATCAAATTATGATAATTTTATGTCTTTAACTTCTTCTCCGTCTCTAGTTATTACTTTTAACTTTACTGAGCCTGTTTCTTTATTTGTTACTTTAAGAAGTTTTCTTTCAGGATCGTTTGCTTTTATTTTGATTAAAGCATCTTGTACATCGTTTCTAGTTGCCAATTCTAGCAATCTATCTTGTAAAAATTCTATCCTATTTTCTAATTTATCTAATTCTTTTGCACGATTCCCTTCTATGGCAAATAATGCTACTATACATATGGCAACTATTACTAAAAATATTACTTCCGCCATTTATTTGGTAACCTTTACTTTGGATGTAAATCTATCTAATATTAGGAGTTTACCATCTTCAGTTTGTATAGTTTTATATCTTATTTCACTAATATTTTTTAAAATAACAAACATTAGTGGTATTAAAATAATTATGTTTACCAAAAAAAACCGCTTTTTAGCAGAAAACCTTTTATATTTTTCAAGATTGGCCAATATACTCATAATTTTCTCTTAAAAAGAGAAGATTATGATTTAATTAGTAATTGATTTTTTTCTTAATCTTCCCAGTAAATCTATCATATACAAATTCAGTGCCATATGGGTCTGTTAGAATAGTATATCTAACTTTATGAAAGTTTTCAGTTAATACAAATACTAATGATATAACTATAGAGAAGGTTGCTATTCCCTGTCTATACTGGTACAAATAGATTTTATTATAATCAAGGAAAGATATAATTTTTCCAAAAAAGCCTTTTCTATTAGCTTTCTCTAAAGCAATTTTTTCTTTTTCTAAATCTTTAAGCTCTTTGTACTTAGACAGTATCTCTTCTTTATTAATAGGCTTAGTTTTTTTTCGCCAATGTATCCTATCTATATCTTCATATTCAAAAACTGCATCCGGATTAATCGCTAATATCGCATCAGCTAGGGTGACCATAGTTCCTCCAAGAATTTTATATATGTTATATTAACGGAAAAAAAATAATAGATGTTAATTATTTATTCTGCGGCCATTTTTTTACTAGGTCTAAAAAAAGTGGATCAATTGAACTTTTATTTTTTATCATATCTTTTGCAACATCCCCAGGCGTATCATTAAATCCAAATTTAGATAAATCTATCATTCTCATAGGATATAAAATTCCATCCAGATGATCACACTCATGCTGTATAAGTGCAGCCCATGTTGAGTGAGCTTTATGTTTTATAAGTTTTTTATCCAAATTATAATATTTGACTAATATGCTACTATATCGAGGAACTTTTCCATGCAATCCTGGAATAGAAAGGCATCTTTCCCAATATTCTTTTTTTGTTTTTAATAGTGGTTTAATAGTAGGATTGATCATAACAGTCCAGGGTATTTTTTTAAATTTACCATTTTTTGGAATTCTATTACTATTAACTCTGTAAACTACGATTCTTTTATTAACTAAAACTTGAGGTGCAGCTAATCCGCTAGCCCCTATATGCTCAAGGGTTTTTTTCATATTTTCTACTAGTCCTTTAATACTATCAAAATCTTTAAAAGATACTTTAAGAGCTTTTTTTCGTAGGATGGGGTGTCCCATTTTTACTATATTTAATACTTTCATCTATCTATTTTTCATAATGGATTTATAAAATTTGTTGATAATATTAAAAGTTTTCTTTGGTCTTTCTTGTTGAACCCAATGACCGGCATTTTGTATGATAAACGCTTGAAAGGTATTAGTAAAAAAATTTTTCATTTTTTCAAATTCCCCTGGTTTTTGATAAATACCCCAGTCTGATTTTCCTGCAATAAAAATTGCTGGAAAATTTAACGTGAGCGGTAGTTTCAAATTGATAATTTTTTCACTCTCTTTTGGATCTAACATCATTTTATACCAATTTAAAGGACCTCTAAAAGTATTTTTTTTAAAACTTTCAGCATAAACCTTTAAGTCTTTATTAGTAAGCCAAAAACAATTCTTAATTTGTAATTTATCTGGCATATATTTTTTTACCGTTTGTGACATTCCTAAGTTTTTTTTCATAATGTAATATTCGGGCATTATAGCTAAGTGTTTTGAGGATATATTTTTTAATTTAAAAGGAAAATTACCTTTAAAGTCAAAACTTTTAAAATGGTAATATGCTCTTAGAAAGTTAAATATTCCTTGTTTACTATATGTCATATTATGATTAGCTGATTTACCAGAAAAGTAGACTTGATAATGTTTTCTTGCAGGATTTAAAGTTCCTAGATTTTTATTTATTTTTTTTATATCAAAATGATTTTTCTTATTTTTAGGGCCACTAAAAGGCATGCTCATAATAACAACTGATTTAATGAAATTAGGATAGATTAATGAAAAATAACATGTTACATAAGAACCAAAATCATGTCCAACTAGATTTACTTTATATATTTTTAATGCATTTAAAAAGCAATAAATATCTTTAGTTAAATTAAATATGCTATATTTATTAGACTTGTCTTTGCAAGGTTTAATTAATTTAGTATTTCCATAACCACGTTGATCAGGTGCGATACAGAAATACCCTTCTTTTGAGAAGTATTTCATTAAATATCTATAGCTATATGATAATTCAGGAAATCCATGAAGAAACAAAATAACATTTGATTTTTTTTTATTAAGAATTCCTGATTGTAAATAAAAATAGTTTAGACCATTTATATTTTTGACAATTTTACGCTTAACTTGCATGCTTTAATACGGAATTACTTTTCCCTGATAGTCTATAAATTTACCTGAGTCTTCTTTTGTTAATTTATATATTGTTTTTAAAATTTTTTTTGCTGACTCATTAGTAGAAAAGCATTTAGATTCTTTTATAAAAGGCTTAGATAGTTTTGTATAAACTGTGCCTGGGTGAACAGAGGCTAGAACAAGATTAGGCTTTTTTCTCTTTAATTCAATAGAAGCCGATCTTACTATTTGATTTAAAGCAGCTTTTGAAGCACGATAACCATACCATCCTCCCAAGTAATTATCAGAAATACTTCCTACTCTTGCTGATAAACATACTAAAAACGATTTTTCTTTTTCACTAAACAAAGAATTAAAATATTTAATTATTAGTGCATGCCCTATAGAATTTAATTTAAAAGAATTAATCAAATAATCATTACTTATTTCAGATATTTTTTTTTCAGGAAAAAAATTCTTGTCATGTAGATATCCTACTGCATTTATTAACAAATTAATTTTAATATTTTTTCTTTTCAATTCATTTGTGACCTTCATAATAGCATTTTCGTCAGTAATATCTAACTGAATGTCATTAGTTTTACTAAAACATATTATTTTTCTATAGTAATTTTCCTTAAACAATTCTTGTTTTAATGCTTTTCCTATTCCTCCTCCAGAACCTATAATAATTGCAGTACTATCATCCGCTATATTCATTTTTTATTTAAAACAACTTTTCTCAATGTCTGTAATTTAGGGTTTTCATCTTTATTTTTTAGTTTCCCCACTTCAATATTTTTTTCTTTTTTATAATTAATTTCTGTACTTATTAGCTGTGAAATTGCAGTTTGTATAGAAGATGCACTTTCAGATATTGATTTAATTGCTAATTTACTAATATTGTCATTTGTTTTAGATGCTACTGCGCATAATTCCCACTCTAAATTAACTAATCTATTTAATACTTTGGTAAGCTTTTTAACAGTCTTTTCTCTTGAGCTCTTTAATTCTTTCATTCTAAATATTTGATTTTCCATATTTCCTCCTAGAATTAAATATTTTTATTTTTAGTCGTTTATTTTAATATGTACTTAAATATTGTAAATAACTTATCTTTTGGAAATAATAGAAATAAAAATATTTTTATTAGAAAAAAAGAAGAAAATGACGAATATGAGGATAAAAGTATGGAGTCATCGATTTCAGATTATGAGTTATTCTACAATTCTATTTTTTACGGACAGTTAACACAAAACTGGATAAAAGTTACTAGCTAAAGTTTTTTTAAAAAACATTTTTATTTATTGAAATTTAATATATATTAATCAGATGGATAAAAGAAGCCCTGATGATATTAGAAAGTCTATCAAGTCCTTAGTAGAAGAGGCAGAAAGTGTTTCTGTTGAAGATAATACAAAAGATAGTGATACTAGTAAAAATGAAAATTTAAAATCTAAATTGGAGTCTCCGCCTACTAAACTTGAAGATAAATATAAGCCGGATAATAAAACAAAACCCCATAGTGAAGAAAAGGACCTGGATTTGACTGGACTAATAAGTGATGACGTTGCATTGGCTGTTAGAGCAGAGTTAATGAGATATTCTGACGTTTTTGATACTGATGATACAAAAGATATCATATACAGATCTGTTACTAATGCTACTAGAGAAATGGTAAGAGAATGGTTAGACCAAAACTTAGCTACTATTGCTAAAGAGGTAATTAATGAGGCCTTGGATAGGCTTTCTAAAAATGCAAGAAACTAGTCAGCATTGAGTTTAAAAAACTTTTTAATTTTTTGATTATTATCTTTTCTTCTGTAAGCTATTAAACAATGCTCTCCACAATATGGTTTTCCAGGTATTACTTCTTTACCACAAAAATAAAAATCCGGGTCACCGGGATGTCCGATTGGCCATTTGCAACCCTTCATATTAGCAATAAGTGAATTAAGATTATCATGGTTAGTTTCTTCAATATTCTCTTTTTCTTTTACTTTTTTTGAAAGACCAAGTCTATTTGCCTTTCCAATTACAGCATTTCTACTAACATTTCCCAATTTATGGGCTATTTCCCTTGCAGGTATTCCTTTTGCCCACATGCTAGATAACTTATCAACTTTACTTTTTGTCCAGTAGTTTTTCATGATAATTTGTTATAAAATAATAAGTAAATAAATATAGCATAATGTTCTTAAGAAAAAAAAAAAATAATTTAAATACTTTACTACTTTATTTTAATTTAATTATTAAATGGGGTAAATCACAAAAGAAAAACTTTATAAAAGCTAATTTACTTATGCTAGTTGTTGCCGCAGTAACCTCTTTGTACCCAATTGCAATTGATTTTTCATTTAATGCGTTAAATGAAAAAAATATAACTCATTTAATGTATATCCCATTAGCTATTATAGCTTTGACTATACTTAAAGGTATTTCTTATTTTTATCAGACTGTAATAGTAGGCAAAATATCCAATAGTATTATAAAAGTTATACAGTTGAGGCTATATGAAAAGATAGTTAATTTTGATGTATTACTAATGAGTGAATTTCAACAAGGATCTTTGCAATCAAGGTTTATAAATGATCTTAATGTTCTTCGTGAAGCAATTACTAGGGTATTAAATAATTTAATAAGAGATTTTTTTACCTTGCTAGGATTATTAATAAGTATGTTTTATTTAGACTGGGTTCTTTCGTTATGTGTTATTTTAATATATCCTCTGTGCATTAAACCTATAGTTTTTATTGGTAAGTCTACTAGAAAACATTCTTTAAAGCTTCAAGAAAAAATTTCAGTAGCAGGAGCATTTTTAAATGAAAGTTTTTCGTCAATTGCTGTTATAAAAACTTTTAATTTAGAAAGTCTGCAAAAAATAAAAGCAGAAAAAAAGTTTTCTGATATTTACAAAAAAAATATAGAAATAATTAAGGTAAGATCTAAAGTTGAACCTACTTTAGAAATTATAGGAGGCCTTGCTATTTCAGTAGTGATAGTAATAGCTGGACTTAGAATAAACTCAGGCCAAACAGATATTGGAGCTTTTTCAGGATTTATTAGTGCATTATTAATAGCTGTTCAACCAGCTAGAGCATTAGGAACTTTAAATACAGTTTTACAGGAAGGTGGAGCTTCTTTATTAAGGCTTGACGATATTTTAAAGAAAGAAAATAAAATTTTTTCTATAAAGAATCCTAGAAAAATTGATGATATAAAGAGTAATATTATTTTTAAAAAAGTAAGTTTCTCTTATGATAATAAAAATAAATCATTAAATGGTATCAATCTTAAAATCAAGGCTAAAGAAAACTTGGTTTTAGTAGGTAATAATGGATCAGGAAAATCTACCTTTTTAAATTTAATTCCTAGATTAATTGATCCTTCAAAGGGAATTATTACTATTGACGGAACAGACATAAAGTTTTTTGAAATAACTAAATTAAGATCAATTATTTCTTTAGTTTCTCAAGATGTAATGCTTTTTGATTTAAGTATTTTAGAAAACCTTAGACTAGCAAACGAAAAGGCAAGTTTTCAGGATATAGAAAAAGCATGTAAGATTTCAGATGCTCATAATTTTATAATTAAATTTAAAAAATCTTATGATACTCTAGTGGGAGATAGAGGATTAAAATTGTCTGGAGGACAAAGGCAAAAAATTTCAATAGCTAGGGCATTATTAAAAAATCCTAAGATTTTACTTCTTGATGAGGCAACAAGTGCTTTAGATAATTATTCTGAAAAAAAAATA
>PCCU01000038.1 GCA_002732015.1 Candidatus Pelagibacterales bacterium | reverse complement strand
TATTATTATTCCCATTGAGATGTACTCTATCCAGATGAAAAAATTAGATTTTATATCTATTTTTTTTGAAAATACTACGCCTGATGCTCTACATAAATAAGTAGCAATTGCTGCAATGAGTATTGCAATATAAATATTTTCATTCATGCTTTTTTTTTCCTAAATAAAATAAATACTAAGGTTCCTGAAAATAATCCTGATATCATTACACCCCAATCATTTAATAATATATACAACAAGGGTGTTAAAATGACAGATAAACAAAAAACGATAATTAACTGTTTATTTACTAAATTTTTTACAGTCATAATTAAAAAATACATGGGGTTAAAAAAAACTAAAGCTATTAATAGTTTATAGCTAACTGTTGAAGAAAAAATAAAACCAAGCATAGTAAATATTACTGAACTTAGCCATAATGAACCAGCTAGCCCAAAAAAGTATTGGTATCTTTTACTAAAACTAATTGATTTATAAACTGATATATAATTTATCCAAGCAGTTACCGCAATAAAATGACATAATATAAAATATTTCCATAATCTTACTTTGTTGGTTTTAATAGTAGGTATTATATGCATGGTCATAGGAAATAACCTCGCATTAGTAAATAATACAGCAAAAAAAATATTTAATAAATTTCCTCCAGATAATAAAGTTTCTGTCATAACAAATTGCCCTGGCAATGCGAAAGCAAAGAATGTCGATAGAAAGCTTTGCAATATATTAAATTCAGAACTATTTAAGTAAGCCCCAAACGTAAACATGCTTAAGCCTAAACCAATGACAGGAACGCCAATCGCACCTTTAATTCCTTTTATATAATATTTAGTAGTAGACATAATTATAAAAATAAAAAACTATTTAAAAATTATTTTAAATAAACTGTAATATTAATAAATATAATTATTAATTATTTTAAAGATTAGGAGTGTTATGAGACTTTGGGAATACAGAATAAAACAATATACATATAACCTACATGATAAAAATATACAAAAAAGAAGTAGGCAAAATTATGAGGTTGAGGAAATTTTAAGTGACTTTGGAAAAGAAGGATACGAGTTAGTAAATGTTATAACTGAACCAATATTAGATGATAAATATAAGAATAACGGCGAATTTTTAAGGACATTCTTTCTTAAAAAAGAAAGAATTTGAAAGTTATAAATAATCTGTTATAAAAACGCTATGAATGTACGTGATAAACGAATTGTTATTTTTGGCGGCACTTCTGGAATAGGACTTGCTACTACTAGTATGTTATCTGAAATGAATGCTAAACATATTTATTCTATCAGTAGAAATCCAGAAAAATCATTATTGAGTAATTCAAATATAGAATTAGTTAAAATGGATGTATTAGATGAAAGTAAATTAGTTTCTTTTTTTGAAAAGATAGGACGCTATGATATTTTAATTAACGCTGCTACTGGAGGGGAAAGAGCAATTGGGCCCTTTATGAAAATGGACCTTGAAGGATATAGAAATTCTTTTAAAAAACTGTGGGGATATACAAATTCAGTTAGATATGGTTTGCAAAATTTAAGTAAAAATGGCTGTGTAGTTTTAGTGAGTGGTAGTCCTGCAAGAAAATGTAAGCCAGGACAAATAGCCTTGGCTTCGGTAGGGGGAGCTGTAGAAGCGTTCTCTAAATCAATTGCTTCTGAAATTATGCCTATCAGAATAAACGTTGTTTCTCCTGGTATAATAGATACGCCCATGGTTCCTTTAGAAGGAAGCGAGAGAGAAGAATTCTATAAAAAAGTTACCAAAGAAAACTTAATTCCTAGGGCTGGAAAAGCTGAAGAAGTTGCGCAGGCAATATTATTTGCTATCCAGAATGATTTTATTACAGGTACTACAATAGATGTTGATGGTGGATGGCTTAATTCCTAATTTTTTTTTCGATAACCCATAAATACTTTTCACTTACTATATAAATTTTACCATTATTTGGATGCACCTCTATATCTCTTATACGACCTAATTTTTCTTTAATAAAAATTTTTAATTGAGGGGTTCTTGACATATTTGCAAAGTTCAATAAATATAAATTTTTATATTTAAGTGAGCCAATAATAGCTAATCCATTTAATTCTGGAAACTCATTACCTTTATATATTACAAATGAACTAATTCCTATAGAAGGCGTCCAATAATAGATTGGCTTATCAAAGCCTTTTTTCCATTTAGGTCCTATTTTTGTTCCAATATAATTTTTTCCTCCCCACCCTAGAATTTTCCAACCATAATTACCATTGTGATAAACTTTTCCAAAAAAATCTCCTCCCATTGCTCCATGATTAGTAATATAAACTTCATTATTAAAAGGAGAAACTTCAAGACCTTGAGGATTTCTCACTCCAATCTGATATATTTCAGGCAACCAATTGTTTTTATTTATTAAACCAGGGTTATCAGCAGGTATTCTCCCATCTAATAATATTCTTATTATACTACCCGGGTGCTTTGTTGCATCTTGTGAAATCATGCCTTGTCCACGATCACCTAAAGAAGCAAATAGGTAATTACCGTTAAATGCTAGCCTTGCACCAAAATGTTGTCCAGAATTAATTGGAGGATAAGACTCAAAAATATTTTTAAAAACTAATTTATGATTATTTAGCTTAGAAAAAGCTACAGATGTTCTAGAAAGTGATTTTTTAAGATTCTCAGCATAAGAAACCCAAATATTTTGGTCCTTATAAATTATATCTAAAAGGCCTCCTTGCCCTTTATTATAGATATTAAGATTATGAAGAAGATTTTTAATTTCATTCTTATCTATATTAAATAGCTTTATCTTTCCTTTTTTTTCAGTTAATAGTAAATTATTTTTATCAATAAAAGCTATACTCCAAGGATTATCTAATTCAATTAATCTTTTAATTGTTATTTCTGCTTTTAATTCAAAAATAGTAAATAATTTTAAAAATAAAATAAATATAAAATAAAACATATAAATATTTTAATAGATGTAATTTTATTGTAAATTTTTATAATGCATAAAAATAATATTTCTATTAATGGTATTGCTCATATTGCATTGTCAGTAAGATCTTTAAATGTATCGAAGAAATTCTATAAGCCCCTAATGCCTTTCCTAGGACTAAATATTGTGCATGAAAGTAATAAAAGTATTTACTTTATAGGAAGTAGAACAGGAATTTTAATACAGGAAATTAATAAAAGAGATTTTTTATCTAATTTTTCACAGAATAATGTAGGGCTTCATCATTTTTGTTTTAGGGCTAGAAAAAAATCAGATATATTTTTAGTAGAAGAAAAGCTCAAAAATATGAATGGAAATATTATAAGAGGGCCAGTGCAAGGGTCATGGGCTCCTGGTTATTTTTATATTTTATTTGAAGACCCTGATAAAATAAGGTTAGAAGTAAACTATGTTCCTGATAAAGGAGTTTTAAAAAAAAATATTAAGTTCAATCCTTCTAATGATTATTGAAAAGACATTAAAAAAAAAATAAATATTTATTCTATGAATTTCTTTAGATCTGGCTCATAATAATTTGGGCCTTTTAATACTTTCCCATCTTCGTTATATATAGGATTGCCATTTTTATCTAGTTTGCTCATATTTGAATTTTGAACTTCCTCAAAACATGCATCTAGGTCAATTCCAAAAGCATGACCTGCTCCATATGTAACATATAATATATCTGTTAAAGCATCAGCTACTTCTACTAAATTATTATTATTAATTGCCTCTTCTAGTTCGTTAAGCTCTTCTTTAATTAAATCTATTCTTAATTTTATTGTTTTATTATTAGGAAATTTTGGTTTATTTAAAACTTCTTGGCCAAAAGTTTCCATGAATTGCTTTACTTTTAAAAAGTTTGTCATTTTATTCCTTCCTAATACTTAATAATCAATACTATAAGTTATTAAATTAATTTTAAATTTATATAAAAATGTTATAATAATGATATGAGAGTAATATACCTATTTATTTACTTTTATGTACCTATTTTAATATCAGAAGAGCTTATAGTTACATCAAATGGAAAACGTACATTCAGTGAAACAATAAATATTTCAGAAAATACAACTCGTACAATTTTAAAAAATGAGTCAACATTCACTGATAATCAAGGTGATTATGGAATACAAACTTGCCTTGGTACATTAGAAAAGACTAATAGTGAGGTTGAATTTAATTTAAAATGTGAAGGAATAAATCAAAAAAAAGAAAAATTTTACCTTAAAGTTTTTAGAAAAACTGATGAAAATGATGCTGGCATTGGATCTGTAATTTACTTAGGTGGTACAGGAAAGTATAAAAAGATGATAGATAAAGAATGTAAGTATGCTATCAGGTATTTTCGTGAAGATATTTTTTTCTTTAGGCAGATGTGTAAGATTTAAGGCGAATGTGATTTTATCTAATATAAATAAATTATATAAAAATATCTTATTTGCTTATTTATTTTTTATTTCTTTTAATGTGTGTGCTGAAGAATATAATTTAAAGGTATTAGGTGAAAATACAATTAGAGAGCTAACTATTGAAAATGAAAAATTAGTTCTTGCTGAAACAGAATTTAAGTGGACAGACTCCGATGCTAATTTTGGAAAAGGTTTTTGCTTAGGTAGTATTAATTCATTTTTAGAAAATATAGAATTAAGTTTCTTGTGTGAATTTCTTGATTATGAAGGAGAAAAATTTTGGACCAAAATTTATAGAAAATCATCTGAGTTGTCTACTGGAATAGGTGCTCAAAAATATATTAAAACTACTAAAAAGTATAAAAAGCTCTTAAACAAAGAATGTAAATATGCTGTATCATGGTTTGACAAAACAAGCTTTCTAATGGAGCAAAAATGTAATATTAACTGAATAAAAAGTTTTTAAAACTTTTTTTCTTTTGTTTCATATGCTACAATTAAAAGGAATGGTAAGTTTAGTTAATACTCTATCAAAGAGATCATGCTTAACTATAGACCAAAATGAGCAAATCTCTAACCTTGCACTATTACTTAAAAAACATAATATTGGTTGTCTAATAGTAACAGACAATTCTTCAAGTAAACCAGTAGGAATAGTTTCTGAAAGAGATTTAGTCAAATATTTTAAAGAAATAATTAATAAAGAAGTATTAATAGTAAAAAATATAATGACATCTAATATAATTTCATGTGATCTATCTGCTACCTCCAATGATTTGATGAAGAAAATGACAGAAAATAAAATTAGACATTTGCCTATTATAGATAATGATAAACTGCTGGGTATAGTATCCATAGGTGATGTAGTAAATAGAATTATATTTAACTATGAGGAAGAAACAAAATATTTAAAAGAATATATTAGTAGTTAGTAAGTAATTTTTAAATAAGGAATATATATAATGATAATATTAACAGAGCAAACAGTAGGAAAAAACTTAGATTTAGGTGTTGCATTTAGAAAATATAGTAAAAATAAAATTTATGAAGTCTTTTCAAAATACTCAACAAGAGTAATAAGTTACAAAACTACCTTAGAAAAAGATAATTATAGCTATAAGGTTAAACTAAAAGTAAATTTAGTAAATAAAATACATTTTGAAACAATAGGAAGAGCTAAAAACGCTAACAGAGCATTAGATATAGCAGTAGCCTTGTTTAGCAAAAGAGTTAGAAGGTATTTGAGAAAAATTAAAAAACAAAAAATTGGTAGAATTAAAAATAGTCTTGAAAAAATAGAAGTATTTAATCAATTATGATTAATAATTCAGAGTTCTTTTCTAAGCTTGATAGGAACATTTTAAGTTTTTAATATTTAATTTCAATTTTTATCTATTTTTCTGATAAAATAAAAAAAAATATATTCTATATTTTAATTTATTATGTTTAAAAATTTTAAATTAGAAAAATCGGTTGTAAATGGGATTAAAATTAATTACAGAATAGGAGGGAAGGGGCCTGCGATGCTCTTATTACATGGATATCCTCAAACTCACATTATGTGGCGAAAAATAGCCGATATTCTATCAAAAAACTTCACTGTAATATGTTCTGATTTAAGAGGATATGGTGACAGTGATAAACCGGTCTCTGATAAAAAACATTTTACTTATTCAAAAGCTACTATGGCTTCAGATCAACACAAATTAATGAAAAAACTAGGTTTTAATAAGTATTATTTAATTGGTCATGATAGAGGTGCTAGAGTAGCACATAGAATGTCATTGAACTATTCAAATATTATGAAAGTAGTATTTTTAGATATTATCCCAACAAATAATGTTTTTGAATTAGCAAATCAAGAATTAGCAAGAAAATATTATCATTGGTTTTTTTTAATACAAAATTACCCATTACCAGAAAAACTAATAGAAGCAAATCCGAAGTTTTTTTTAAAATCTAAACTTAAAATGTGGGGAAATACAAATAATTTTATAGAAACTAAAGCTATGAAAGAATATCTGAGATGTTTTTCTAAAAAAGCAACTATTCATGCTACCTGCGAAGATTATAGAGCTGCAGCTACTGTCGATATATTGCATCATAATAAGGACAGAAATAGAAAAATAAATTGCCCAGTATTAGTATTATGGGGTAAAAAGGGAACCTTAGACAAGCTTTATGATCCTATTAAAATATGGAAAAAATGGGCAAATAATGTAAAAGGATATAGTCTTAATTGTGGCCATTTTTTGCCTGAGGAAAGACCTGTTGAGACTCTGAATGCTATTCTTAATTTTTGCAAGGTATAAAATGTTAAGTAAAAAGGTGTATAAAATTTTTGATAAAATAAAAAGAAATTTTTTTAATTATTTAAGCGAAAACTTTTCTGAGTCTTTTATAAATATCTTAGAAGTTATTATTTTTTGTATTTTAGCTGTAATAATTTTTTATTTTATATTCGTAGCATTTACTGAAATTCTTCTTTTACTTATTTTATTAGTTCTTATTATGATATATAGAAAAATCTAATAGTTATTTATGTGTGGTAGATATGCTATTTATAATAAAAAAAAAATTAAAGATATATATAATATTGATATAGAGCTAAATTATAATGTATCACCAGGAAACAATATACTTATTTTAGACTGCAATTATGTGCCTAGAAAAATGATATGGAAGTTTTCCCCAGTATGGAGTAACAAAAAT
>PCCU01000037.1 GCA_002732015.1 Candidatus Pelagibacterales bacterium | reverse complement strand
ATTCCTAATTTTTTTATTTTCTCTTTATTATTTAAAAATAACCTTATATCTCCTTCTATTTCTAAAACTTCTGGCATTAAAAGTACTTGTCTATCAATCTTATTGTTTAAATAAGAGGATTTTAGTTTTTCCAGAACTATCCTTTCATGCGCGGCATGCTGATCTACTAAAATTATCTTATCTTTTGTTTGAGCTATAATGAACATATTATTAATTTGTGCTACTGCAAAACCTAACCTATAAATATCATGAGAAAAAACTTTTTTATCATTTTTTTCAATTTGTAATTTAGAGTCACTTTTGAAATAAGTTGTAGTATCTTGAGAAAAAGATATCGGCTCTGTATAAATATTTTTTTTGTCTTCTTGAGAAAATTTATTAATAAGTTTTTTCTCATATATCCCAGAATTAATCAATCCAGCATTATCTAATCTATCACGAATAACTTTTATCAAAAGTGAATTGATTTTTTTTCTATCCAAAAATCCTACTTCTGTTTTCCTAGGATGTACATTAACATCAACTTCCTCTAAGGGACACATTAGACTTAAAACAACTACAGGAAATCTATTACCTGCTAATAAACCTGAATATGCAGCCTTAATTAATCCTAAAATTTTTCTATCTTTAATTATTCTATTGTTTACTATAATTACACTATCTTTCCAGCTAGATTTATTGAAAGTAGGAATACTTATGTATCCCTTAATTGAAAATAAGCCTTTTTTTTCTTCTAGATAAAGTGAACTTTCAAAGAAATCTCTTCCAAGAATCTCTATTATTCTATTTTCAAAACTTTTTCCTTTTATTCTATTTAGCAACACTAATTTAGGCTTTGTATTTTCAAAATAATTAAAGCTTATTTCGGGATGAGAAATTGCAATACTTTTTATAATCTCTTTAATATAATAATTTTCTGCTTTTGCATTAGAAAGAAATTTTTTTCTTACTGGAAAATTTTTAAATAAATTTTTTACTACTATATGCGTTCCTTCTTTACCTTTGGCTGGTTTATTTTCTAAAACCTTATTCTCTTCAACAATGATTTTTACTGCACTCTCCATATTAGATGTTTTACTTATAATTTCTATTTTAGATACAGAAGCTATAGCATAAAGTGCTTCACCTCTAAAACCTAGTGTTTGTATAGTTGATAAATCATTATTTGATATTTTTGAAGTAGCATGTCTTTTGACACATAATTGTAGGTCTTCTTCATTAATGCCTTTTCCATCATCGGAAATAGTAATTTTAGCATCATCATTGCTGTCCACATGAATTTCTATATTTTTAGCTTCTGCATCAATAGAATTTTCAAGCAATTCTTTTACAATTGAATATGGCCTTTCTATCACTTCTCCTGCTGCAATGCTATCTATTATATGATCAGGTAGAACTCTAATTTTATGCATTGTTAATTAATAGCTTTTTTGTTAACAACTTTACCTTTTCTACTGCAGGTTGGTCAAAGGGATTGACTCCTAAATATTTACCTAAAAATGCAACTTCTAGCATAAAAAATGACATTAATTTAATAGCAGGGTATAAGCTATCATCATCTAAATAAATTACTCTTACTGGTTTTCCAACCCTTACCAGCTCTTTATATGTGGCTATTGCCATAGTATTTAAAACATCTCCTAGCTTTTTTTTATTTAAATAAGCAGGTAAAAACTTGGTATTATCTGTTAATTTGAAATCAATTTTTCTTTTTTTAGGTATAATAATTGTATAAAAAAGGTCATCTGGCCCATCTAACCACATTTGCAATTGACTATGCTGATCTATTGATCCTGTAGCAGGAATAATGTGAACTCCCTTTCCTTGCTTTCCTAGAGACTCTCCCCACAACTGTCTATACCACATTACAAGAGGGTTTAGTGAGTCCTGATAAGATAGAACAGTATGTCCTACATATTTACTATTTTTAATAAAATGGTATAAAATTGAAATATTCTCGGCTAAAGAGAATTGATTATTATATAAGCACTCTTTGGTAATATTATCTGACAAAGTTTTAATATAATTACTATTAAGCCCAGCCAATTTTACTGGTATTAGACCTGTTTCACTAAAACAAGAAAATCTACCACCAATTTTAGAATTATGTTCAATAAATTTTATTTTTTTTTCTTTGCATAATTTGTATAAAGTAGAGTTTTTTTCTTCTGTTATTATAATAATATTTTTTTTAAAATTAAATATATTAGTAAAATAATTAATTATTACTTGATATAAAGAAATTACTTCAGATGTTTCTCCAGATTTACTAATAATAATAAGTAATATTTTTTTTTCTTTAACACTCTTTACTTTTTTTAGTACATATTTGGGGTCAATATTTTCTATAAAAATTATTTTATCATTTGAAGCTGCCTCTAAAATGGCTTTACTTCCTAAGCTAGAGCCCCCTGTGCCTAATAGTAGAATTTTTTCAAATCCCATAAAAACTTTGCTAATATCAAATATTTTTTTTTTTAATAATTTAATATCCTGATTTAAAAAATTAAACTCATTTAGAAGTTTTTTATTATTTCTTAAATCTAGTAATTTACGAATTTCCTTTTTATTATTTTGAAATTCCTTAGAACTGATTTTATTATTCCAGCTTTTAATATCAAAAAACATATATTATTCAATTGTTTATTTGCTAGCTTCACTCAAGTATTTTAGATGCTTTAGTTCTTAATATTTTATTTACAAGTTTCTTTCTAGTATTCTTTATTTTTACTGTTTTATTAGTATTGATATTTTTTTTAGTTTTAATTTCTCCTGTTAGGATATCTTCGACACTTACTTTATCATCATTGATAAAACTTTTCTCTCCATTATAACTTCTTTTTCTTTCTTCCTTGCTCTCTGGTGGAGCCATATTCATATCTGGGGGCATAACTAATGGTGATTTTTTTGTGACCGTAAATTCGTTAGAAGATTGAGGATTTAAAAAACTACACGAAGATAATAAAAGTAAAAAAAATAGAGCAAAGGATTTTTTAATCATCAATTTTTTAGTCATTACGTATTTTACCAAAAATATTTTCAAAACATAATAGTATTACCCCAATGGTAATAAAAATATCTGCAAAATTAAACGCAGGCCAGTGAAAAGTATATATAAAAAAATCTATAAAGTCTATTACACCACCAAAATATATTCTATCTATAGCATTTCCAATAGCTCCACTAGATATCATTAATAAAGACAGCTTCATTAATTTTTCTTTTGTGAAGAAAGAAATAATTAGTAATATACTTCCCAAGACAATAGCAAATGAAGTAAAAAAGTATCTACCTAACAAGCCACCATCGCTAAATAGCCCGAAGCTAATTCCAGTGTTTCTAACAAAAACTATGTTCAAAAAAGGAAATATCTCTATGTTTTCAAACATATTATTGAGCATTATCTTTGCAGTAAAAATTTTTGTACTTTGGTCAATTACTATTAATAATATAAATGCTGCTAAGCACTCAAAAAAATATTCATGAAAAACCTTTTTATTCATTACTAGCTAATGCTTTTTTGCATCTTAAACAAAGCTCTTCTTCTGGTGTTACTTCTTCTACATATTGCCAACATCTTATGCACTTCAAAAAGTTTGTTTTTTTAATTTGTATAAATATATTTTCTTCTTTAATATTAGTTTCATATAGCGCTTCTGGCGTTTTATCATAAGTGTTATCTAAAAATTTAAACTTTGATACCATTAAAATTTTTTTCATTTTTATATTTTTTAATATTTTTCGTAGATTATGATCTTCTACATAAATATATATCTCAGTCTCTAGACTAGAGCCTATTAGTTTTTGATTTCTAACATTTTCTAATGCAGTATTTACTATTCTTCTCACCTTTCTGATTAGTTTCCATTTATTTACTAATTCATCTTGCTTCCAAAAATTTGGTAAATTTTTTGAAAGTTTTAAATGTACACTTTTTAAATTTTCTGTTCGAAACTCTTTCCAAGTCTCTTCAATGGTATGACATAATACTGGAGCAAACCAGGTCGTCAAATTATCATAAAGATGATACAGGATTGTTACTACTGATTTTCTCTCCTTACTAACTAAGGAATTACAATATAATATATCCTTGCTTATATCGAAATAGAAAGATGATAAGTCTACTGAACAAAACTCAAAAAGTTGCTTATAAAAATTATGATATGAGTGATTTTTTATTGCGTCAGACCTTTTCTCACTCAATTCAAAAAGCTTTGCAAGAATATATTTATCAAGTTCTCTTAAATTATCATAATCTAAACAATCCTCAATTTTAGTATTATTAATATTTCCCAAAATAAATCTAAAACAATTTCTAATTTTCCTATAATAATCGTTTAAGTTCGATAAAATTTCATCTCCTATTCTCATATCTTCAGTATAGTCTGTTGTAGCTACCCATAATCTTAAAATATCAGCTCCCGAATTTTTTAAAATATCTTCTGGTTTTACAACATTGCCTAAGCTCTTAGACATTTTTCTTCCTTTACCATCTAGTACAAAGCCATGAGTAAGAACACTCTTATATGGAGGCTCACCTCTGGTACCACAAGCTTCTAACAAGGAAGACTGAAAGAAACCTCTGTGTTGGTCGGTTCCTTCTAAATAAAGGTCTGCTGGCCACCTCAATTTATCTTCTAAGACAAATGCATGAGTAGAACCGGAATCAAACCAAACATCAAGAATATCTCTAATAATTTCATAATTATTTGGATCTCTATCTTTTCCAAGAAATTTTGAGGCATCTGAAGAAAACCAAATGTCAGATCCATTTTTTTCTACATCTGAAATAATTTTATCCATTATATTTTTATCTTTAAGAGGCTCTCCTGTCTTTTTATCAATAAATATTGTAAGAGGAACACCCCAAGATCTTTGTCTTGAAACACACCAATCTGGTCTATCACTTACCATTTTTTTTATTCTATTTTTTGAAGAAGCAGGCATCCACTTTGTACTTTCTATGCCCTGCAAAGCCTTTTCTCTTAGTTTATTTTTTTCCATACTTATAAACCACTGAGGAGTAGTTCTAAATATTACTGGTTTTTTTGACCTCCAGGAGTGAGGGTATGAGTGACTATATTCTCTTACTCCAATTAGATTATTTTCATCTTTTAAGCTTTCTATAACATTTACTTCTGCTTTGAATACATGCACTCCTGCAAACAAAGGAGTCTTTTCTTTATAAACTCCGTTATCATGAACTATATCTTTAATCTTAATATTATTTAATTTAGCCAAATAAAAATCATCTTCTCCATATGATGGAGCAACATGTACAAAGCCTGTACCTTCACTATCATCAACAAACTCTCCATTTAATAACGGCGTATTTTGTTCATAACCCTTTTTGTTAAGAGGGTGATGAGCTATAGAGCCCTCTAAAATAGAACCTTTAAACTCTTTAATTATATTAAATTTTTCAATATTACAAAAGCTAACTACTTTTTCTAATAATGCCTTGGCAACTATAAGTTTTTTATTTGCTGCAATACCTACTTCCGAGAAGTTTACATCTATTAGCACATAGTTTATACTTTCTCCATAGGCAATAGCTTGGTTTCCAGGGATAGTCCATGGAGTAGTAGTCCAAATAACTACACTAGTATCAATTAGTTCTCTTTCTTGACTTTCTATTATTTTAAATGGAACGTAAATAGATTTAGATATAATGTCCTTATACTCAATTTCAGCCTCAGCTAAAGCAGTTTTTTCAACAGGTGACCACATGACTGGCTTAGACCCTCTATACAAACTTCCATCTAAAAAAAACTTACTAAATTCCTTTAAAATAATTGATTCTGCCTTATAGTCCATAGTAAGGTAAGGATTTTCCCAATCTGCTAATACAAATAGCCTTATAAATGATTTTTTTTGCTCTTCTATCCACCTAGAAGCAAAGTCTCTACACTCTCTTCTAAAGTCTATAATATTTATGTCATCTTTATTTAGACCTTTTTTTCTATATTCTTTTTCTATCTGCCATTCTATCGGTAAGCCATGACAATCCCAACCAGGTACAAATTCTGCATCATATCCTTCTATCTGCATCGTCCTATTAATGATATCTTTTAGAATTTTATTTGCAGCTGTGCCCATATGAATTGGACCATTAGCATAAGGAGGACCATCATGTAAAATGAATTTCTTCTTCCCTTTACTAGCATCTCTTAACCCTTTCCATAACTCTATATCATCCCAAAATTTTAAAGTTTGAAGTTCCTTTTCTGGAAGATTTGCTCTCATTTCAAAATTAGTTTTAGGAAGCATTAAAGTATCATTATATTTTTTAGTATCTTTCATCATATTCCTTGATTGTCATTTTTGATGTGTCTGTTTTTCAATATAATTTGTACAGATTTACAATCTCTATCCATTTGCTGCACCATAGCTTTTTCACTTTGAAATTTAGCTTCATCTCTGATTTTTTTTATAAAAGCAACTCTCAACCTCTTTTGGTATAAATTACCTGCAAAAAAAAGTAAATGTACTTCTAGTATTTTCTTTTTTCCCTTGTAGTGAGGTCTCGTACCAGTAGAAATAGCCGCCTGTCTCCATATATTTTCATTTTCTATTTTTATCAAACCTGCATAAATACCATTTGCAGGTGCAATTTGGTAAGAGTAGTTTAAATTTGCTGTTGGATAGCCTAATTCTCTTCCTTTAGACCTTCCTTTTACTACCTTTGCTTCAACTTCCCAATAATATCCTAAACAAGAGTTAGCCTGCTCTAAATCACCTGATTTGACTAAATTCCTTATTATGCTAGAAGAGTAATAATTTTCATTTGTTCCTTTTTTTTTATAATACTTTAAATTAAATTTATTTTTTTCTGCATATTCTTTTAAAAGACGAATATCACCCTCCCTATTTTTTCCAAACCTAAAGTCTTCTCCTACTAAAATATTTTTAATTTGAATATTCTTAATTAATATGTCTTCTATAAAAAAACGAGCATTAATATTACTAAAATCAAATGTAAACGGAATTTGAAATAGTGTATCAACGCCTAAATTTTCTAATAAACGAAATTTAGTACGAAATTTTATTAAATTTTTTTTCCATAGACTGGGCTTTAGTATTTTTATAGGGTGGGGATTAAAAGTTATAACGGCTATTTTGTCTTTATCAGTTCTTTTACAAGATTTAAGTTCATTTAAAATAAACCTATGACCTAAATGAATGCCATCAAAGTTTCCTATAGCCACACTATAAAAAATATCCTTATTTTTACTTATATAACTTCTATTTAAAATCATAATAATACTTATTTTATAAAATTATTGTATACCCATACTTTTTGATTGTCTTCTAACTCACTTCCTTTAGAAAATATTTTTTTTTTTTTTTCCAGGCTAATTAATGTAGCCAATAAGGACATTGAAGCAGCAGGCCATAATCTTTTGTCAGTAGTTGAATAAAACTTTGGAACCATGTCATCTACAGATAAACTATTTTTTCTTAATTCATTCAATATCTGCATTTCTCTCATTTTTCTGTGAGCAATTAATCCTCTCACATATTTTTTTGGTTCTTTTATTGGGCTACCATGAGTAGGATAATAAATTCCGTAATCATGTAATAAAAGTTTTTTCAAACTTGAAATATAATCATCCATATCACCATCTGGAGGAACTACTACGGTCGTTGCCCAACCCATTACATGGTCTCCAGTAAAAAGTATTTTCTCTTGCTCTAAAAAAAAACATAAGTGGTTTGAGGTATGACCAGGGGTGTGAATAGCTTTAATAGTCCAGTCCTTTCCCTGAACCATATCGCTATCCCTTAACTTTACGTCTGGTGTAAAACTTTTATCATGTGCCTCTTCAAATCTATTTCCTATTATTCCCTTAGGGTATGAATCATAAGCATAGGTTTTGGCACCTGTTTCCTTTTTTATAATATTTGCAGCTGGAGAATGATCAGCATGCGTATGAGTAATTAGTATGTGAGATATCAAATTCTTATCTACAGAATTTAGTATTTTATTTATATGGCTTTCAATTAAAGGGCCAGGATCTATAATACAAATTTGTTTTCTTCCTATAATATAAGTACCAGTCCCATAAAGAGTAAAGGGACTAGGATTAGGTGCCATTAATTTTCTTACTAAAAAACTAACTGTTTCAATTTTCTCGTAATTTTTTAAAGAATGGTTTATTGAATGTTTATTCATTTGATTATATTAAAGCCTATATAATATAAATAAAGAAATAAATTAGTTTACAATTTTTTAGTAAAATTATTTAATAAAATTAGCATGATAAAAAACAGCAATAAACCCTCAAAACCGAGAGATGCAGCCAGTGTAATAATATATAAAGAAATGTATAATAAGTATTATGTATTAATGGGGAAAAGACCAATTAAATCAAAATTTATGCCAAGTATTTATGTTTTTCCTGGTGGCGCAGTAGATCATATAGATTATCAAGCAAATAAACTTTTTAAGTTATCTGCTAGTATTAATAAAAATAAAATTAAAACTAGGTCTGATAATCACACAAAAGCTATTATGTTTGCAGGAATTAGAGAAACAGCAGAGGAGTGTAATCTATACCTGGCTAAAAAAGATGTAATATCAAATTCAAAAAACCTTCTTCTTAATAACAGTTGGGATAATTTTTTAAAAAAGTCTCTATTTCCATCCTTTGATAATCTATTCTATTTTGGTAGAGCAATAACTCCTAGTTATTTAAAAATTAGATTTCATGCTAGATTTTTCATAGCTAATTATGAAAATTTTGTAGGAACAATAAAATCGAACGGAGAGCTCGAAGATTTAGGATGGGTAGAAATACGAAAAGCGAAATTACTTCCTATTGCAGACGTAACAGAGTTTTTAATTAATAGAATGATAAATCTTAAAAAAAGCAATAAATTACTTGATAAAAGTAATTCATTTCCTATGTTTACTAGAAAAAATAATAAAGAGTGGATTAAGTGGGATTAATTAATATTTCTGGAGAAATGAATGAAGGCTATTTTTAGAGAATTTTTGCATGAAGGTCTTAAACAAGAAATTACCGTTGATAAAACTCTAGTGGATAAAAAATCTAGATACCAGAGAATACAAATATTTGATACGCCAATTTATGGAAGAATCTTAGTTTTAGATGGGATAATACAAATTACAGAAAAAGATGAAGCTGCATATTCTGAGATGTTAGTGCATCCAGCCATACAAGTTTTAAAAAACCCTAAAAAAATTTTAATTATTGGTGGAGGCGATGGAGCAGTAGCAGAGGAAATACTTAAATATAATTTTGTTAACAAAATTGATTTGGTTGATATTGATAAAGAAGTTGTAAAACTAAGCTCTTTACATTTTAAAAAAATTAATAAAAACTCCTTGCGTAATAAAAAAGTTAATCTTTTTTTTCAAGATGCTTTTGACTTTATTGCATGTACAAAAAATAAATATGATTTAATAATAGCTGATAGGCCTGATCCTGTAGGAGCGGGGAAAAGTTTATTTAAGGAAAGCTTTTACAAAAATGTAAACAATATTTTAAGAGATGAAGGAATTGCTATATTTCAAAGTGGTGTTCCATTTTTACAAAAATCTGAAACAAAAGAAGTTCTTAAATATGTAAATAAAATTTTTAAAAAAAATGGCATAATACTGACTGTTGTACCCTCTTACATAGGAGGTTATATGGCATTAGTTTGGAGTTCAAATAAGATTGATATGAGAAGAAGTAAGGTAATTAAGAGAAAAATAAAAATAAAAACATCTTATTATAATGAAGATATTAGAAAAAGTGCATTTAGTTCTCCAAACTTTCTCAAATTTTTTTAAATTCTATTCAATAAAGTATTCAGAGATACTTTTAATTCCATTAAAATTAGAACTGTATACAGTTGTGTAAGCACCAGCAGAAAGTATTCTTAATTTGTCTCCACTTTTTAAGTTAGAAGGCAGAATACAGTCTTTTTTTTGATAAATAATATCATGACTATCACATGATGGACCAGCTAAAATAAAGTTTTCTTTTTTTACTTTTCTTGATGCCTTTGCTTTTATTTCATAATGAATAGCTTCGCCCTCTGTCTCGGCTAGACCATTATATCTTCCTACATCAATATAAACCCATCTTTTTTTGCAATGTTGACCTCTCGATGAAACTAAAATAACTTCAGTTTCTATTACACCAGCATCAGCTACTAAAGATCTTCCTGGCTCAATTATTATTCTTACTGGCTTTAAATTCCCAAAATTATCATTTATGGATTTTAGGATATTAGAAGAATAAATTTTGCAATTTTTAATCTTACTTTTATAAGTGGTCGGCATTCCTCCTCCTAAATTTAGAAAGCTAAGTATAATTTCTTTTTTAGATAGATCTTTAAATACATTTGATGCATAAACTATTGCCTTTTTCCAAGTTTCTAAAGATAATTGCTGAGAACCCACATGAAAGGAAACTCCAATTGGATTCAAACCTAGTTCTCTGGCTTGTAAAATAAGTTTTTCTGCTGTTTTATAAGAGCAACCAAACTTTTTTGATAATGGCCATTCAGAACCCCCATTGGGAACCATTAATCTACAAAAAACATTAGCTCCAGGGGCTTTTTTAGATATTTTTAATAACTCTTCTTGAGAGTCAAATGCAAATAGATTTACTCCTAGATTATACGCTTTCTCTATATCTAATTCTTTTTTAAGAGTGCTACCATATGATATTTTTTCTGTAGGAACTCTTGCACTAATGCAAGCTTTCACCTCTTCTATGCTAGCACAATCAAATGAACTGCCTAATCTATTTAATAGCCTTATAATTTTTTTATTAGGATTAGCTTTAATCGCATAGAACACTTCTATATTTTTATACATATTTTTTAAATTAAAAAAGTTT
>PCCU01000036.1 GCA_002732015.1 Candidatus Pelagibacterales bacterium | reverse complement strand
GACCCAGGTTTCGAGCACCGCGGGTGCCAGCAGCGCGGATTCCTTTTAATATTTTTTACAGAGTTTGAGTATCAATTGCACCAAAATATGACAGCTTCTTACCTGTAAAACCAACGTCAATTTCTATTTGATTATCTAAAAATTCGGCAATTAAATTTTGATTTCCGAAACCTTGCTTACAAAGAAAACTAAAATATAAAATAATTATTATAAAAATTTTCATCTTAAAAACTCTAAAACGTATAGAAGGTTTGGGTTAACAAGCAATTTAGAAAACAAAAACACGCATAGAGAAAATATTAAAATTCCTAGCAACATTCTAATAACTTCTCCAGAGATTTTTTGTACTAAAAATGCACCTGCTTGTACACCAAAAACTCCACCAAATAATAAAAAACCCGATAAAATTACATCTACTGTTTGATTTACATGGGCATGCATTACTGTAGAGACGATTGAAACAAATAATATTTGCATTAAGGAAGTTCCTATTACTACCTGCGTAGACATCCCGAGAATATAAATCATTGCTGGAACTAATATAAAGCCTCCACCCACTCCTAATATAGAGGCAAGTATTCCAATAAAAAAACTAATTACAAAAGGTGGAATTACGCTTATATAAAGTTTAGAACGTCTAAACTTTATTCTGAAAGGAAGTCCATGAAACCATCCGTGATCATGGAGTTTCATTAAGTTACCTAAAGCCTTATTTTTTTTTGTTTTTAAACTTTCATAAAGCATGTAAATTCCTAATATCCCTAGAAAAAATATGTAGGCTACAGCAATAACTTCTTCTAACCTTCCTATCATGGATAAATACTTAAAAAGATAAACACCTAGAATAGAGCCTACTCCACCACCTGTTATCATGATACTACCCATCGTAATATCTACATACTTTCTTCTAAAATAGGTTAAAAATCCTGTTAAAGATGACCCCACTATATGATTAGCTTCACTACCTACTGCTACAGCTGGAGGTATGCCACTAACTATTAATATAGGAGTAGTAAGAAATCCTCCTCCAACCCCAAACATTCCAGAAAATATTCCAGCTAAAAAACCTATTATTAGTAAGAAAAATAGGTTTTGTGATGTCTCTGCTATTGGTAAGTAAATATCCAAAATAAATTCTTTTTCTTAATTAAATCCTATAATATTTTTTATTTCTAATAAATTCTTCTTTGAGTCTTCTTCTGCAACTTCCGCTCCTGTATTTAGTACTGAACTCAAGTACTTTTTATCAGTAATCATTTTTTTCATTTCTGTCCCAATAGGAATAATTTTACTAATCAAACTATCTGATAACCCTTCTTTCAAATCACTAAAGTTTTTTCCACTAAACATTGAAACTGCTTCTTTTTTTGAAATATTTTCAGCTGCACATAAAATATTTAGTAAATTTACAGCCTCAGGTCTTTGTACAACAATATCAGTCTTAAATTCTCCATTATCCTCAAGAGCTTCTAACCCCATTATACTTTCACTATCTGTTTTAGCCTTTTTAATTTTATTTCTTATAGTATCTTTATCATCTAATAAATTAATTCTAGAAAACTCTGACTCGTCAGACTTAGACATTTTTTTTTGTCCATCTCGTAAACTCATTACTCTAGTTGCACTACCAAATATTAATGGTTTGATTTCGGGAAAAAACTCAACTTTATAATCGTGATTAAATTTATTTGCTATATCTCTAGCTAACTCTAGATGCTGTTTTTGATCATCTCCTACAGGAACTAAATTCGACTTATAAGATAAAATATCGGATGCCATTAATACGGGATAAGCATAAAGTCCTACCGATGCCTTTTCTTTATTTTTTCCAGCCTTTTCTTTAAATTGAGTCATTCTGTTTAGCCAACCTATCCTACATATACAATTTAAAATCCAAGCAAGCTCCGCATGAGAGGAAACTCTAGATTGATTAAAAATAATACTTTTTTTAGGATCAATTCCTGCCGCAATAAAAGAAGCTGCAGTCTCAAGAGTTTCTTTTTTTAATTGTTCTGGATCTTGCCAAACTGTTATTGTATGCAAGTCCACTACGCAATAGTATGTTTTAGAAATATTTTCTCTTCTTTGTATTTCTACGAAGTTTTTTATAGCTCCAAAATAGTTTCCTATGTGAAGGTTTCCTGTTGGTTGAACTCCTGAAAAAATACTATCCAATTAATTACCCCTAAAAAGATTATTTAATTTATTTCTATTTAAATCTTTTATACTAAGAATTCTAAAAATTATACAAAATAAAATAAAAGTAGTGATTGATATAATTATTAAATAAGACAAGAGCAAAACCTTCTTAAATAAAGTAGAAGTATCCACTAAATCAAAATAAATTATAAAATATTCTAAAGCGTCTACTACATTTATCGAAACTATGAATACTATAAGTAGCTTAATAGTTTTTTTTAAAAATAAAAATTTAAATTTCCAATATCCCTTTAAATAAATAAAAATATATAAAATAATAGCATTCATCCAACTAGATATGCTTAAGGCTAAAGCAATACCTACATGTCCTAAATCTTTTATAAGTAAAAATATTGCTATTACATTTAACAACATTGAAAAAAATGAAACTCTGAAAGGCGTTTTAGTATCTTGACGAGAAAAGAAAATAGTGGAAAAAATTTTTATGAATCCAAAGGCTGGTAGCCCTAAAGCATACATCAAAATTGCATCACTTGTTGCCTTAACGTCACCGTATCCAAATTGCCCTCTTCTAAATAAAATATCTACAATAAGTTCAGATAAAATTAATAAACCTATACAACTTAATAGGGAAATACCCAGCATAATTTCTATGGATTTTTCAATTTGGTTATTTATGTTATTGGGATTTTTTTGGTGCTTAGGAATTGAGAGATTAGTTAATAAAATAGTAGAAATAGAAATAATAAAAATTCCTAGAGGCAGCTGAACAATTCTATCTGCATAGTATAACCAAGAAATAGCACCTGGAATTGATGCAGCAAATATAACACCAACTAGTTGATTGATTTGAACCACTCCTCCTGCTAACAAATTTGGAAACAATAGCTTAAAAAAGCTTTTTACATTTTTAGATATTTTTGGTCTTGTCATTATAAAACGAATCTTTAAAAATCTTATTCGCAAAAATATAAAAATAAATTGGAAAAACCCTGCTATGGTAACTGAGAAAGCTAAAACTTTTGTTATATCTAGCGAATTATAAAAAGCTAATAACATTCCTAAAACCATAAATAAATTTAAAATAATAGGTAAAAATGCCCACATTAAAAATCGTTTCTTTGCATTCAAGATAGCCCCTAAAAATGAGCTAGCAGAAATAAATAATAAATAAGGAAACATAATAGAAGCAAGATATGCTGTCTTAATTTGCATTTTCTCTGTAAAGCCAGGAGCTAAGATTTTTACTAAATCTAACATGAATAATTCACCAAGAACGCATACAACTATTAATGCTAGAATTAAAAAGATAAAAAGACTCCCACTAAATTGTTGTGATTGAATATTATTTTTTTTATTTTCAATTGATAAATAAATTGGAATGAAAGCATTATTTATAGCCCCTTCAGCAAATAGTCTTCTAAAAAAATTAGGTATTCTAAATGCTAATAAAAAGCTATCTGCTAAAGGTGTTGCTCCTAATAAGAAAGCGAAAAAAAAGTCTCTAATATATCCCAACACTCTACTAAATAAAGTAAAAAGACTCATTAGACTAAAAGCTTTGAATAAATTACTTTTTTTATTCATCATCAAATTCCATAATTTTTTTTTGAATTTCATCAAGCTTTTTCAGAGCTTCAATAGGACTCGTATCATTAATATCTATAGACTTTATATAATTAGATAATTTTTCTAAATTACTTTTTTCAAGTTTATTTTTTTTATTAAATCCTATACGAAGTTGTTGAGAAGCTTCAAAAAAATTATAATCTTTTTGCTCTAGTTTTGATAATATATTAAAAGCCTGAGTAGTTACTTCTTTAGGAAGTCCTGCCATTTTTCCAACCTGAATACCGTAGGAGCTTTCTGCTAGCCCCTCTATGATTTCATACAAAAAAATAAGTTCTCCTTTCCATTCTTTTACTCTGAATGTATTTAAATCCAAGCCGTTAAACTTTTTTTCTAAATTAGCTAATTCATTATAGTGAGTGGCAAATAGAACTTTGCATTTTATTTTTTCCAAAAGATATTCGCTAGTTGCCCACGCTATGGAGATCCCATCAAAGGTTGAAGTGCCTCTTCCTATCTCGTCCAATATTACGAGTGACTTACTAGTAGCAGAATTTAAAATATTTGCTGTTTCCAACATTTCTACCATAAAAGTAGAATTTCCTTTTGCAAGTTCATCTCCTGACCCAACTCTGCAAAAAAGCTTATCACAAACACCTAAACTAACTTTCTTAGCTGGACAAAACCCTCCTGATTGAGCCATTATTAAAATAATTGCATTTTGTCTTAAATAAGTTGACTTTCCCGACATATTAGGACCAGTAATTAATTTAAAAAACTTATTATCCTCTTCTTTTAAAGTACATGAATTAGAAATAAATTTTTCAGAATGAGATTTTTCCACAGAAGGATGTCTGCCATCAATAACAGAGAAGTCTTGATTTTTTAATAATGTTGGCCTTACAGCATTATATTTAATAGAATAATTTGACCAACTTTGAGCAACGTCTATTCTAGCTATCACGTCACTAACTTTAATAATAAGATTTGCATAATTTTCTATCTTATTAATTAAATTATTGTAAATATCATTTTCTTTTTTTATAAATAAAAAATTAGCATTTAAAATCTTCTCCGATACTTCAATTAATTCTTTAGTAGTATACCTAAAAGAATTTTTTAATGTTTGTCTGTGAATATATTTTTGTTCTTCATTTTTTAAAAGTTTATGATTAACTCCAGATAAATCTATAAAATATCCTAAAAAATTATTGTATTTGATTTTCAGTCCATTAATACCTGTTTCTACTTTTTCCTTTTTTTCTATCTCTAAAATTAAGGACTTGCTATCATCTCTAATTTTTCTAAACTCATCTAGTTCCTTGTCATACCCTTCTCTAATAAAATTTCCTTCTTTATTTTGAATAGGTATATTTTCCTTAATCGCCTTTTTTAATTCATCAATAATTTTACTAAGAGATTTATTTTTAAATGTTTTTTTTATTAATGAGTTGAAAGAGTCTACAAATTTTTTTTCTTTAGACCTCTTTAAAATATCACTTATCAAGTCATCTATTTGAAAAAGTCCTTGCATAATACTTAATAGGTCTCTTGGACTTCCTCTTCTTAAAGAAAGTCTGTTGGAAGCCCTTACAATATCAGGAATTTTTTTAAGCTTTTCCTTTAAACTTAAGTAAATAAAATTATAATTATCATAAAAAAACTCTACTAAATTTAATCTATCATTAATTTCTTCAAAAGAATAAAGCGGGTTTTCTAGATCAGCACATAACTTTCTTTTTCCTTGAGAAGTGAGAGTGTAATCAACACTGTGTAAAAGAGAACCTTCCTTTTCACCATTTAGTGTTCTAACAATTTCTAAATTTCTTTTAGAGGCATTATCTATTTCTAAGAAATTTTTTTCTTTTATTTGATATGGTTTCTTTAAATGTGGAGTTTTTCCATTCTGTGTAAAAGAGACATATTCTAATATTAAATGCAAAGAAAAAAGTTCGCTATTTGAAAAATTATCAATATTAAATTTTTCTTCTTTCTTATAAAATTCAGAAACTTTTTTTTTAACTTCTAGTAAATCAATTTTATTAAAATCAAAAAAAGTTATAGGAAAGCCTTTAGGTATTAGTTTGGAATATTTTTTTCCAAAGTACTTTTGAGAAACAAGAACTTCAGAGGGGCCTTTCTTTAAACAAGTTTCTTCAAGATCATTGAAATCTTTACAATCTTTGCAGCCTACTTCTCCAGTAGATATATCTACCCATGCAGAACCATAATTTTGATCTAATGCTATTAATGCCATAAGATAATTGTTACCTAACTCACCTAACTCACTTTCTTCCGTTAGTGTTCCAGGAGTAGCTACCCTTACAACTTTTCTCTCTATTATTGCTTTGTAGCCTCTTTTTTTACTTTCCTCTGGTGTTTCTGTTTGTTCACAAATTGCTACTTTATAACCTGCCTTAAGAAGTTTAGATAAATAGTTTTCTCCTTGATGGAAGGGAACTCCGCACATTGGAATATCTTTTCCGTCTACTTGGCCTCTTTTTGTTAGTGTAATGCCTAATACTTTTGAAGAAACCTCTGCATCTTCAAAAAATAGCTCATAGAAATCTCCTAGTCTAAAAAAAATTAAACAATCATTATATTTGTCTTTAATATTTAAATATTGTCTTAATAATGGAGTCAGTTTTCCAGACATAATTACTATTTTTCTTTACCCTTATTTAAAAAAATACTATATTAAAAGTATAACAATTAAAATGGCTGATTTAACTTCTAGATCTAATATCACTAAAAAAGATGCTTTAGACTTTCACAAGAACAAAAAGCCTGGAAAGCTCTCTATTACACCTTCTAAACCTTTATCAACTGCTCGGGACTTATCTTTAGCCTATTCTCCAGGCGTCGCCATTCCTTGCTTAGAGATTAAAAAAGATCCAGATAGCGCTTATGATTATACTGCGAAAGGAAATATGGTTGCCATTATTTCTAATGGAACAGCAGTATTAGGACTTGGCAACTTAGGAGCACTTGCTTCAAAGCCTGTCATGGAAGGTAAAGCTGTTTTATTTAAAAGATTTGCAGATATTGATGGTATTGATATTGAAGTGGATACAGAAGACGTAGAAGAATTTTGTAACTGTGTTAAACACTTAGGAAAATCTTGGGGAGGAATAAATTTAGAAGATATTAAAGCTCCTGAATGTTTCATGATAGAACAAAAACTATCTGAGCTATTAGACATTCCTGTGTTTCATGATGATCAACATGGTACTGCCATAGTCGCAACTGCTGGTTTATTGAATGCTCTTTCTATCACCGGTAGAAATATTAAAGATATTAAAATGGTTGTTAATGGCGCTGGAGCAGCAGCTATTGCCTGTGTAGAACTTTTAAAAGCTATGGGCATGCCTGCTAATAATGTTATGATGTGCGATAGAACTGGCGTGATTTCTAAAAATAGAAAAAATTTAAACCAATGGAAATCCGCGCATGCAGTAGATACTGATTGCAAAACTTTAGAAGAAGCTATCAAAGGAACAGATGTGGTTTTCGGCTTGTCTGTAAAAGGTGCCTTTACCAAAGACATGATGAAAAGCATGGCTAAAAATCCTATTATATTTGCAATGGCAAACCCTGACCCAGAAATTAGTCCAGAAGAACTTATGGAGGTTAGGCCTGACGCAATAATTGCTACTGGTCGATCAGATTATCCGAACCAGGTAAATAATGTGCTTGGCTTCCCTTATATTTTTAGAGGTGCTCTGGATGTAAGGGCAACTGCTATTAATATTGATATGAAAATTGCTGCCACCAAGGCATTAGCTGACCTTGCAAAACAAGATGTGCCTGATGAAGTTTCTACAGCTTATTCTGGTCAGCAACTTCAATTTGGAAAAGATTATATTATACCTAAACCATTTGATCCAAGACTATTAACATCTATACCTCCTGCAGTTGCAAAGGCTGCGGTAAAATCTGGGGTAGCAAGAAAACCAATTTCAGATGAATTAGGGTATAGAAGAAACCTTGCAGCTAGGTTGGATAGAACGGCAACGCTTATTCAAAAAGTTGCTGACACCGTAATAGCTTCTCCTAAAAAAATTGTTTTTGCAGAAGGAGAACAAGAAACTGTAATTAGGGCAGCTATTCAATTTTACAAAGAAGGATATGGACAACCTATTCTAGTAGGTAGAGAAGATGTTGTTAAACAGACAATGAAAAAAGTAGGTCTTAATCAAGCAGATGGAATTGAAATAATTAATGCGAAACTTTCTAATAAAAATCACGATTATTTTGACTTTTTGTATAATAGACTTAGTAGAAAAGGTTATTTAGAGAGGGATTGTCAAAGACTTGTTAATCAAGATAGAAATATATTTGCTGCATGTATGGTCGCTAATGGCGATGCAGATGGGATGGTTACTGGTTCTACCCGAAATTACTTTGTTGCTTACGATGATATTACCAAAGTAATAGACCCTGCTCCAAACTCTAGAATTTTTGGCCTATCTATTTTGATGTTTGAAGGAAGAACATTATTTATTGCAGATACTACAGTTCATTATAGCCCTACTAGCGAAGAATTAGCAGATATAGCATGTCAAACTGCTAATATAGCGAAAAAATTAGGGCATTCTCCAAGAGTTGCTCTTTTATCTTTTGCAAACTTTGGAAATCCTGCATTAAAAGGAACAGAAAGAGTTCACTCTGCTATTGAAGTTCTAAATAATCGAAAAGTTGACTTTGAGTATGACGGAGAGATGACTGTCGATGTTGCTTTAAATCAACAATTATTGTCTTACTATCCATTCAGCAGATTATCTAGACCAGCTAATATATTAATTATGCCTGGGTTACATTCTGCCAGTATTGCCTCTAGGCTATTGGGAGAAGTAGGCGCAGGAAAGAAAATAGGACCTTTACTAACTGGATTATCAAACTCCGCTCAGATAGTAAGAGTTGGCGCAAATGTGTCAGAAGTTGTTACCATGGCTCTTTTTGCAGCATATAGTTATGATACTCCTGAAAAATCTTTAACTGAAACGAAAAAAGAAAAATTAAAGAAAAAAAGCATAATTGTTTAGAGCAAAATACTTAATAATAGTTTTATTTTTCTTGCTTTTGTATGCTTTGGCAGCTCTGTTATATTTAAGCGGAAGGTATGAGTCTGCAACAATTATTATAATTTCAACTTCTATATTGTTTTTTTTGCAAACTTTAAGAATGTATTTTTTTTTCAAGCATCTAATAGAATATTTTGCTAAAGATAATATTTATATACAACCAACTCTTTATAACTTTTTTTTGAATCCTAAAAACGAAATTTTACGAATTAAGGCTTCCCTGGAAAGAAAAAATCAATTATTAAATTCTGAATTGCAAGAGACAAAAAACAACTATTCAAAACTGATAGACTCAATACCTCTTCCAATAATTATAATCAATGAAAAAAAATTTATTTTATTCGCAAATGAATTTGCAAAAAAAGCTTTCTCTAAAGAACTAGAAAAATCTTTTCTTTATGAGCATTTCAGAAATTTTGATATAACGGATGATATCCTTAAAGAGGAAATCAATAGTAAAGAATTTCAATTTAATAATGAAATAGAAGACAAAAATATTACTTATAAAGTTTTATTACAATCCTTATTTTCGGAAGAAAGTAATGCTTCGACTTTTTTATTAATTTTTATTGACCAAAGTCAAATCGCAAAATCTCTAAGGGAAAAAAATGATTTTTTAGCTAATGCAAGCCATGAGCTTAAAACCCCTATAACAAATATAATTGGAATATCTGAAATCATTAATCACGACCCCGAAGCGATAAAAAAAAATAAAAACTTTCCTGAACATTTACTTAATAATTCTTTGAGGCTAAAAAAATTAATTGAATCTTTTTTAGATCTTTCCAGAGTTGAAATGAATAAGGATTTAGCAGTAAATCAAAGTATTAACTTTAATAAATTTATTTCAGAGTTTATAAAAAAATATGTTTTTGACAATGAAAAAAAGAATATAAGATTAGAAAATAATATCAGCAAAAGAACTATCTTAATAGCAAACTCATGGGAGTTAGAACTTTTATTAAATAACTTATTAGATAACTGCTTCAAGTATTCTTCAAGTAAAGTTTCAGTTCTCATTAATGAGGAAAAAGAATATATAAATATTTTAGTAAAAGATAATGGAATAGGAATTTCTAAATTTGATTTAGAAAAAATTAAAGAAAGATTCTACAGAGGAAAAGGAAGCCAAAATGTAAAAGGAACTGGATTAGGACTTTCTATCGTAGATGAAATAATTGCTAACCACAAAGGAAAACTTAAAATAGAAAGTGAAGAAAAAGAAGGTACGTCAGTAAGCTTTACTTTAAAAAAAACTCCTTGAGTAGTACCCAGGGAGTGCATTTTACCTTATCAACATTACGGGAGTTTTGTTGATAATTTTGTTATTTAAATAAGTATATTACCATTTAGTTTGAAACCTTACGCCTAAAGCTTTTATAGATGTGTAGTTATCGGGGTCGTTAGTAATTCCTCCCGCTGACTCTCCACATGCAGCACTTGTAACATTATTTACTGCTTCACAATCTACATCTACATGAATGTAATTAATCATAATTCTATTGGAGTTGTTTAAATACCAATTGTAACCAAAGGTCCATGTTTTTTGGGTTCCTTCATTGATAGTAAAACCTGAAGAAGCGGAGTCAGCTAAATCATTTAGACTTAGTTGATCTCTTCTTATAGCAATTTCATGAACTCCAGAGCCTCCTTTAGCTACATCATTTTTTACTTTAGGAGCTTTCCATCCACCTTTTTTGATAGTATATCTTCGTTCGCTACTCAGTACGTAGCCAAACTGATAGTAGCCTCCGTTAGCTTTATAACTTTTGAAAGTATTTGAATCTCCAGCTAAAGGATCTCTATTAAACTGACCCCAAATCCATTCGGCTTGAAACCATGCTGGACCGAAAAGGTATGCTAGTTCAGCGCCATAATGTTCCATATCTGTCCATGAGCCTTTATCGTCTGCATCATCTTCCATATCTAAGAACTTTTCATCAGCAATATTTAGACCTATTCTATAATTCCATTGTAAATCAGTTGCTCCCCTGCCACTTGCTGCTCCACCTCTTCTATTATCCACAAGAGTTTTATTATGCCAATAACCTAAATGTAAGGCATGCTTCTTTTCATGAATAGGAGCATAAACTAGTCTGCCACCTAGTCCAAAATCCTCACTTGTTTGTTCAGTTGAAAAAGTATCACTTGCACCATGCATTCCTAGCTCTACAAGATAAGCCATTTTCTTGTCCCAATTTCTTAATTGGGCTCCCATTCTCTTTGGACCAATAGTTTCATCTGTCATAGCATCTAAACTTGGTGCTCTTTCAATAAAAGCCATATCATTTGATGAAGTAGACTCGGCAAAAGCTAGTGGCATTTTTTGCTTACCCACTGAAAATGTAGTGTTATTTGCTAGTTTATATCCAAGATATACTTCATCTATTGACGCATTATCTTCTGCATCACTTTTTTGTTTAGCAGAAGCGCCCCAATCTACTGATGCCTTATAGTAATAAAAATCATCATACTTGCCACTCATAGCTAAACGCATTCTTCTAAAGTTAGTTCCATTTACTAAACATGATCCGCCAGTTGTATCATTGACTTCGCATTTAGCGCCTTTTTCATTTTTATAGGAACCAGTATCAAAATGTATTCTTCCACCGAGCTTAACTTCATTTTTCCCTGATTTAAACTTTAGCCCTGGACCTACTTTTATTGAAGGAACCTCTTTATTTTCCTTTTCCATCCTATTAATTTTTATAAGTGCATCTTGGACTTGTGACTCAATTCTATCTAACTTATCATCATGTGAATCAGCGTTCACATTTAAATTAAACATTATAAGACTAAAAATACATCCTACATATATAATAAAGCCTTTTTTTAAATTCATCTTTATATCCTTCCTAAAATTCTTTTAATAAACCTTTAAAAGGAAGATAAATATAAAATGTTACAAATTTATTACGATTTAAAAAATTTTTTATTTATTATTTTTAATATTAGTGGCATAAAAAATTTTATCTTAATTTGTGATAATGTAATAATATTGTAATAAAACTATTAGATAAATAATCATTATTTAACTAATGGAGAATTTATGTTTAAAAAAATATTTTTGCTGACTTTAATAAATCTAGCTTTTTTGGGAACCACTAATGCTAGAGACCAAATTAATGTAGTAGGTTCATCTACTGTTTATCCTTTCTCAACTGTAGTTGCTGAAACCTTTGGAAATAAAACGGGTATAAAAGTTCCTAAAATAGAGTCAACTGGATCAGGTGGGGGAATGAAGTTATTCTGTAAAGGTTTAGGAACTAGTCATCCTGATATAACTAATGCTTCAAGAAGAATTAAGAAAAATGAATTCAATAAATGCAAAGAAAACGGAATAGATGTAGTAGAAATAAAAGTAGGATATGACGGAATAGTAATAGCCAATTCAAAGAAAGCTAAGCTTTTAAATTTGACTAAAAGACAAATATTTTTAGCATTAGCTAAACAAGTGCCAGAAGGAAACAAAGAAGGTAGCAATTTAGTTGATAATCCTAATAAAAAATGGTCAGATATCGACCCTAATTTACCTAATAAAAAAATTGAAGTTTTAGGACCACCTCCCACCTCTGGAACTAG
>PCCU01000035.1 GCA_002732015.1 Candidatus Pelagibacterales bacterium | reverse complement strand
ATTGCAACCCAGAATAAGTTCTTTTCCTCCTGAAGTTAAATCTTTTGATGAATATTCTTCTTCATTAGAAAGCTTTATGAGTTTGAGTACTTACAGGATTGAAGAACTTAGAGGGTCACTGTTGTTGGTAATGTCTCCACCATTTATTAGTATTTTAACCAATGCCTACTATGGTGGAAATATAGAAATTCTTAAAACAAATAGACAGGAGTTCACTGCAACGGAAGAAAGAATAATTGAAATGGCCAGTGATGGACTGATGAGAGAACTAAAAACCAGCTGGAAGGATCTTACTCCTATTAATTTTAGTAAAATAGGAAGAGAAGTAAATCCTCAATTTACTACTTTTGTAGATGCAAGTGATTTAGTAATAATATGTTCATTTGTAGTTCAACTTCCTGGAGTAGATGCTGCAAATTTTGATATTTTATATCCACTGCAAACTTTGAAACCCATTGCATCACTGTTAAGATCAAGAGTACAGTCAGATATAGTAGAGGATGATACTTCATGGAGAGATAAATTGGAGAAAGCAGTTTTGGAGATTCCATTAAAAATTAATGCAACTTTAAGTGAACCTATTGTTAACTTTTCAAAATTATTGAGATTAAATGTAGGTAATACTTTGCAAATTCCTATTTCAGATAAAATAGATGTTTATGTTGAAGATATAAAAATGTTTAACGGTGATCTAGGAGAATATAAAGGCAATTCTGCAATAAATGTAAAAAAAAGAATATAAATGGAGAGTTAAATGGTTGAAGAAAAGAATAAAGAAGAATTAGAAGAAAATGTTAAAGAACAAGAAGTAGATGAGAATAAAGATCCAAAAGTTAGCGTTGAAGAAGAAAAAGGTGAAAGAAGCAGTCTTGAAAATCTCAGGGTTCTAGAAAATATTGATGTAAAGCTTACTGTAGAAGTAGGTGGCGCAGAAATAAAACTAAGAGACTTATTAAGAATTAATGAAGGGTCTGTGATCGAACTTGAAAGATTAGCTGGTGATCCATTAGATATTTTAGCAAATGGAACAATAATAGCTAAAGGAGAAGTAGTTATGATAGGCGAAAGGTTTGGTATTAGATTTACAGAGGTAGTAGACCCAAAAGAAAGAGTAAAAAGTGTTTAATGTCAACTTTATGACATTTAAGTAAAAAAATACCTAAAAACTAACTTAAATACGTTTGGCAAGGCTTTTGCATCTTCTGATCAGGAGGCAAAAGAATGCAATCAACATACGATTTAAATACTATAATAATAATAATAGCTTTCTTAATTGTTTTAATATTAATATCTTTTTTTATTAACAAAAAGAAGGACTTATTACGTTCAAAGCTAGGTTCAATAAAAACATTTAACATTATATCAAATTCTTTGATAGGAAATGGTAATAGAATTACTATCTTTTCTGTTAAAGAAGATAATTATCTAGTAATTACCAATAAATCGAGTATATCAAATATCATTTCTTTGCCCAAACAAATAACTGAAAATAAACAAACAAGTGGTATAAAAAATGATTAATATTAAAAAATATTTTAAACTTTTCTTACTTACAATATTTCCTCTTTTTTTTCTTAATGATTTAAATAGTTTGGAAACTTTAGGAGGTCTGCCAGCTGTAAATGTAGAAAATAATCCTAATGGGGGAACTACATATTCTTTATCATTACAAATATTGTTATTAATGTCATTTTTAACAGTTTTACCTTCTTTAGTCCTAGGTATGACATCTTTTACTAGAATTGTTATCGTGATGTCTATTTTAAGGCAAGCTTTAGGAACTCAACAAACACCACCCAATCAAGTTTTAATAGCATTAGCTTTGTTTTTAACTTTCTTTATTATGGCTCCTACTTTTAATAAAGTTTATGAGGAGGTTGGTTTGCCTTATATGAACGGTGACATTCAGACTCCGGAAGCTTTAGAACAAGCTAGTGGTGAGTTTAAAAACTTTATGGTCCTTAACACAAGGGAAAGTGATATATCAATGTTTTCAGAAATAGCAGGAAAAGAAGAATATTATACAAAAGAAGATATTCCTTTTAGTATTGCTTTACCTGCATTTATTACTTCGGAGTTAAAAACAGCTTTCCAGATTGGCTTTTTACTTTTTTTACCATTTTTAGTAATTGATATGGTTGTAGCGTCAGTGCTTATGTCATTGGGTATGATGATGCTTTCACCCATGTTAGTAGCATTGCCTTTCAAAATTTTATTATTTGTTTTAGTAGATGGATGGAGTATGACTGTTGGTTCTTTGGTTAGTACATTTGTTTCACAATAAAGGAGATTATTATGGGATATGAAAATAATGTAGAAATGGTAAGCATGGCTTTTTGGACTGTATTAAAGTTAGCAGGTCCAGTTTTGATTGTTGCTTTGATTGTAGGTTTAGCTATAGGAATAATTCAAGCTGCCACGTCAATAAATGAAATGACATTGAGCTTTGTTCCAAAAGTAGTAATAGTTATTTTAACTATAGCTATATTTACCAATTATTTACTAATTGGTTTAACAGATTATTTTATGTTCATTTTTGACCGAGTTGCATCATTAAGATGATATGATAAGTGAGGCTTTCACAGAAATGTTGCCAGGTTTAGAGCTTTCAGCATTATTAAATATTTTAGCTGGTGTGGGATTAGCTTCTTTAAGAATTGGAAGTTTTTTCTTGGCTTCACCTTTATTTGGATATAAAATTATACCATTACAGGTTAGGATAGTAGTATCTTTTGCCACTAGCTTTTTAATTTTTAACAGTATTCCAATACCAAATATATTAGAGTTAGCTGGTCCAAGCATATTTTTAGTTATATTTCAGGAGCTAGTAATTGGAATAACTAGCGGTTTATTATTAAAAATATTCTTTTCTTCCGCAGAACTTGCTGGTGAAAAAATTGCAGCAAGTACAGGATTAAGCTTTGCTGGATTAGTAGATCCAGAGTCAGGAGCCCAAACACCTGTAGTTAGTCAGATTTTTTCATTTTTTATGTTATTAACATTTTTATCATTGAATGGTCATTTATTAGTTTTAGCTATTTTATTAGAAAGCTACAAAGTTCTTCCCATTGGAACTAATGATTTTAATTTGCAAATAATTAAATTAGGAATTGATGCCGGAGGTTTAATGTTTAAGTTTGGTGCGTTAATTATGCTTCCTGTAGTTGTAGGTATTACATTATTAAATGTTGTTATAGGGGTTGTAACAAGGTCTGCTCCCTCGCTAAATTTATTTTCTTTTGGTTTTCCTATTACTATGATGGCAGCATTTATTTTATTATATCTTTGCACTAATACAATAGGAGGAAACTTTAACAGCGTAAGTGAGGTTGCAATAGATTATGTGGCTAGACTTGTTGAAGGGTTAAGATAAATGGCAGAAGAAAATCAAAATAATAGTCAAGAAAAAACAGAACAACCCACTCAACGAAGAATAGATAAGGCTAAAGAAGAAGGAAAAACAATCACTTCAAAAGAAATGTATGTGTTTTCTTCTATAATTATGTTAATGGCTGTCCTCTATTTTTTTTCTTTCAATTTTAAGTATATTTTGGCTAATTGGAAAGAATTATTCTTCTACTTAAGTTTTGCGCAAGAGAGTAATTCTATATTATTAGCTATAAAAAATTCTTTTTTTAAAGTCTTTATAGTGTCAGTAATTATTGGTATTCCAGTTTTAATTTTAACTGTTTTCACTCAATTATTTGTCGGTGGAATTACCTTTAGTCTAAAAGCTATAGAATGGAAAAATAGTAAAATAAATCCTATAGAGGGTTTTAAAAGAATTTTTAGTATGAAGGGTTTGGTTGAATTACTAAAAAGTATTTTAAAAGTAGCATTTTTATTTGGAACTAGCTTTTATTTTTTATACTATAAGACTAATGATATTATTCAAATATCAACAGAATCATTTGAAAATTCTTTAATAACAGCGGCAGGGTTTTTTCCCATTCTTATATTAGTATTGCTTATAGTATTGTTATTAATAGCTATTTTAGATTGGACTTGGCAAAAATATAGCTTTATAAAATCACTTAGAATGAGTAAACAGGATTTAAAGGATGAAAATAAAGAAACTGAAGGCTCGCCTGAAGTTAAAGCTAAAATTAAAAGGTTGCAACTAGAGACAGTAAGAAAGGCTATCAAACAATCAGAGTCTGTCGAAGATGTTAAAGAAGCTAATGCAGTAATAGTAAATCCTACACACTTCGCAGTTGCTCTTAAGTATGATGTAGGGTCACCTGGTGCACCTAAAGTTTTATCTATGGGAAGAGGAATGATAGCAAAGAAAATTATAGATAAAGCCAATGAAAACAAAATAACTATATTTAGGCATAAGCTTTTAGCTAGAGCTTTATTTTTTACTTCAGAAATAGGTTCAGAAATATCAGAAAAACTTTACACAGCAGTTGCTATTGCTTTAGCTTATATTTATAAAATAAATAATGGTGAAAGTTTGGATGAACCAAATATTGAAATTCCTAAGGATTTAGAATTTAATGAAGATGGAACACAGAAAAAATAATATGAAAAAAATAAGTGATTATATAGTTAGTTTTGCGTTTCTTTATTCTTCTTTTATATGTTTTGATAAATCTGCAGACTTATGGGAAACAAAGAAATACCTGGCATTAATCATTTTAGTATGTGGTATTTTATCATTTATCGCAGTTTTTAGATATTCAATAGCAAAATTAATATATTATTTAATAAATAAATTTTCTAAAAATGAAAAAAAATAAAAACTTTGTTAAATGTCATGGATGTGAACATTTTTTTATAACCTACAGATCACATAAACCTTATGGGTGTAAAGCTTATGGCTTTATTTCAAAAAATATACCTTCATTAGTTGTTTTTCAAACATCTGGCATAAAATGTGCTTATAAAAAATTAAAAAACTATATATAATGGAAATTTGATATGAATACTGTTAATGAAGTTCAAGAAAGTATAAAAATAGCTTTAGATGCAGCTGATGCTGCAACTGATGTAACTTCTGAATATAATAAAATTAAAAATGAAAATAAAAAACTGGAGGCTTCTGTGAAACAAGTTCATAAATTTACTACTATAATTTTTGGAATTTCTATATTAGCAGCTGTAATAGGGTTAAGTCTTACAGCATTAATTTATAGCAGGACGATGAATGAACTCTCTGCTATGACAAGCACAAGTAGAGAGGCATTAGTTGTATTTGCAGAAAATGTGGATGGCGTAAAAAATGCTTTAGAGCAATTACAAACAGGAATTCAAGAACAGGGAAAAATATTAGAAACAAACAATGCATTGATTGAAAGCATTAACAATCTAGACACTAATTTAAGTAATACTAACAAAATGTTAGTTTCAGAAATATCTGGGTTAGCAGAAAATGTAACAAAAAATATGAATGCATCTAGCAAAAAAAATATGCAGGAATTAAATAAATTAGTTAAAACCTTAAAAGATACACAAGTAAATACAACTAACAAGTTGATTAAACTATCAAAAAAAGCTACTAATACTGATTTATTAGGAAAAATATCAAGTAACCAGAAAAAAATGAATAAAAACTTTAATGATTTAGCGAAAGCCGTAAATAATCTTGCCAACCAAAGCGGTGAACTGGCTAAATCATTTAAGAATAGTTCTGTTATAAAATATCCTTAATTTTAATGGAAGATAATACAAAAGATATAGCAGATAACTCTCAAGATAACTCAGTCTCATTTTTAAAAGTTGATGCTTTAAGAAGAGGTTCTCATGCAATAGGATTGTTGCTAAGAACAGATGATATAATAGTAGGGGTAAATAAGATACCATTCAGAGGGACTCAAAAGCTTTTAAATGAAAAATTAAAAGAAAATTCAGAAACTGTCATAACTATATCTAGAAAAAATGTTTTGTTTAACGTACTAGCGAAAGGTCCGCTAGGAATAAAATTGGTTGAAACCAGTTCGGATGAGGATGCTGCAATATTGGATAAGGTAAAGTCTTATTTAGATAAAATTCTAACCTTTGACAACTATAAAGAGTTTGAAGTTTTTAAAGGAAGAAAAAATATGTATAATATTTTAGAAGTAAACGAGAGATCTTTGTTTGCCTCGTTATTTCCTCTAGTTTGGTTTTTTCATAATAAATTATATTTGCCACTTTTTCTGGTTGTAATATTGTTTATCTTGTTAGGTTCTGTTGAATGGTGGTTATTTTTATCATCTTGGATTATTTTAACAATTTATATGACTAAAGGGTCTATGTCCATATTGAGATCATATTGTCTATTTAATGAAATGAGAATTTATAAAAAGTTATATGCGGAAAATATTAAAGATGTACAGTTGGTAATAAGACAAATAGATAAAAAGTCTAACTATACATTTCCTCTAATAGATCCACCGGTCTTAGAAGAAGAAAATAAAAAAGAAGAAAATAAACCAGAGTTAGCATCACAAGCCTTATAAGTGAAAAAACTTAAAAGTGGATTTTTTTCTAATTAACTAAAATATCCAAGCTTCTATGCAAATATTTTATAGTAATATTTTATCTAAAATTATTTTTATTTTAATATTATATAAATAATTTTTTAATTGATAATAATTTATGTTATTATAATTAAAGTTAGTATTTATCACATTTATTAAAATGGGCTTTGAAAACTATATAAAATTTTTAACTCAATACTTTTTAACTGGTCAGCTGTATATAAAATTTTTTTTGTTATTACTTTTTTCTTATTGCTCTTTTATTTTTTTTTATATTTTTTTTGATATTGTTAAATATTTAAGTAAAAAACATAATGTGAAAACAAAATTATTAACTCAAGAAAGTAACTTAATAAATTTAAGAAAAAAATATTTAGATGGCAAAATTAATGCAAGAGAATATAAAATAAATACAATAGAAATTTTAAATAGTAAAAAATAGAATGAGTATTAATAAAAATAAATCTGAAATAGTAGAATCTTTTAAGAATTTATTAAAAAAGGCTGAAGAGGCTCAGGGTTTAGAAGAAGAAAAACAAACAAATCCGAGCAGTCAGGTCTATAAAGTAAAATTAGTTAAAATTGACTCTGATATAGAAAAAAAATATGAAAGCAGCAATGAAAGACTGGGTATCAGAAGCATAAAAAGGATACCTAGCAACCCCTTTAAAAAAAAATATAAGCAAGAAAATAAAGAACAGTTTAAAAAGTATGAGTATGAAGCGAGTATTAAGATTACTAATATATTAAATAAACATATATATCATTGGGTAAGTAGAGAGATGCCTAAATTCTCTAAAATTAAGCTTAGAAAGCATATTTACACCTTATTGAGAGAATTAGTAAAACAGCAAAGTAGTTAAAAAGTATTAAATTTTACAAATTTATAAATCTATCTTATATTCAGAAATTACACTCTCATTCCACTCTATACCAAAGCCTGCTTTATCAGGAATAATCACATTACCATTCTTAACTTTATATGGATCTTTTATAATTGGATTGGCCCAATCTACCCACTCTAGCCACTCTGCAGTAGGAGTTAGACACATTAAGTGAGCAGAAACCTCAGGATATAAATGAGTGGAAACTTCAATATTAAATGACTCGGCTATTGATGCAGTTTTCAACCAACCTGATACTCCTCCAATCCTCATTAAATCTGGCATAATCATATCACAAGAATTATTTAATAGAGCATTATGGGCATCTTTTGGACCATGAAAATTTTCTCCCACAATAATAGGAGTTTTTATCTCTCTACATATCTTATTCATATCTTCTAACATGTTATATTGTACTGGCTCTTCAAACCAATAAAATCCAATATCGTCCAACGCATGACATCTTTTTATTGCTTGATTTTTGGAAAAGCATTGATTAAAGTCTGACATTACAACAATATCTGGACCAGCCCCTCTAATAACTTCATTATAAGCTTGAATATCTGTTTTGAAACTTTCCCTACCAATTCTTAATTTTAAGGCTTTAAAGTCTCCATTTCTTTTTAAGGTTTCAGCCTCTTGAGCTATTTTATCATTTTTTATAAGCCATAATCCACTCGAGTTATATGCTTTTATATTATTTTTAATAGAGCCACCAAATAGTTTTACAAATGGCTTATTATATGATTTTGCAAATGCATCCCACAATGCAATATCTAATGCAGCAAGTCCATATAAAGGGATACCTTTGAATCCAAGCAAGGATAAAGATTTCATTGAGTTTTGATAAAAAGTATATGGTTCTATAATTTTACCTTCATTGGATTTGCAAAGAACCTTAATAGAAGATGCTATTGCTGGTAAATATTCTTTTAAATAAGGCCCTATATAACTATTTCCAATTACATTTTGATTTGTTATTATATCTACACATAAATATGGCCATCTTTCAAATGTACCTAGATGAGAAACAATAGGATTTTTTAAAGGTAAATCAACAGCTCTAATTTTTACCTCTTTAAATAATAAATCTTCCATTTAAAACTCCAAAAAACCTTCCAAAAAGTTTTGCGTATCTTGTGGGTTTACATATTTGTAAGTATGAAAACCAAGTTTTTTTGCTGGTTTTAAGTTTATACCTAAGTCATCAATAAATAAAATATTTTTTGGAGATAAATTTAATACTTTTAGAACATACTTATATATTTCTTCCTCTGGCTTTCTCAAACCTAGTTTGCTTGATTCAAAAACATAATTAAAGTTAGATTTGAAGCTTTCAAAGTTATTATTTGAATTTCTATACACATTTTTTGCTATATTGTTTGTAAGGCAGGCAAAGGGTAGTTTGTCTTTAAGCTTCATAAAAACTTCTACCATGGCAGTTTCTAATTCAACATTCAAACATTCTAGTATTTTATCAATATCTAATTTTTCTTTTATATTTAACTCTTTTGCTTCTTTAAAAAAAAGCTCAGAAAATTCTTTTTTATTTATGAGGTTTTTTTCTAATTTTGCCCAAGCATTATTAAACTTATTATGACTATTAATTTTAATAATAGTTCCTGGAGAAATATTAAATTTATTTTCATAGTCTATAAATTTATGCAGAGGGCTTTTAGTAAGAACTCCTCCAAAGTCCCAAAGTACAAGTTTGATAGATTTATTCATTATTTAAAAAACTATAATATTGTTCAGCATTATCAATATCTCTGACAACACCTTGATCAGATACTTCAAGTTGTAAAAAGTTTTCCGAATTTTTTTTTATAAAAAATTTTGCTCCATTATCTCCTTCTACCATTTTTAATTTTTTAAAAAAAAATTTATTAAATAAAACTGGATTTCCTTTTTTATTTTCAAAGTATGGAATAATATTTTTCTCTTTATTCTTATAGAATGTATCAATAATTTTATTATAGGTGTTAGTTTTAACCAAAGGCATATCTGCTAGACATATTAATGCAGCAATACTTCTTTCGTTTACTTTTTCTAGCCCTTGCTTAATTGAGGAGGACATTCCTGTACGATAGTTTTGATTCATTGTAAATATAACATTTTTATCTTTTATTTCTTTTTTAAATATTTCTGGATCCTTTCCTAATACTATTATAATTTCAGCTACTTTTGATGATTTTATATTTTGAAATGTCTTTTGAATAATTGTTGTATTTTTTTTTTTTTAATAATAGTTTATTTCCAAGCTTCATTCTATTTGATAAGCCTGCAGCTAATATTATAGCGGATATCATTTTATCTTCTCTTCTTTAAGACTTCTAATGATATTTTTATATAATCCACCATCTGCAATTTCAGCTATTTTTTTTCTATTAAACTTTTCTCCATGACAAACTCTTTCCAAAATATCATCAAAGCCATTTCTCTGTAAACTTTTAGCACAACCTGGCACACCAATTATTGTAATATTATTAATTTTACCTAATAACAATAAATTTCCTGGATCAGTAGGCATAACAGAAGATATAACTTTTCCTTTTATATCTATAATGCTTTTGGGAACTACATCATTGATATCACAAATAGAGGTTTCTCCGTATACTAAAATTAAATCGATATTTTTGTTTAATACTTTTTTGATCACTGAAGAAAGTACCTTATGATTATGTTTGCACATTTGTATAAGGTTTACTTTTAAATTAAACTTACCGAGTCTACTATTAACTGCTTTTAATAACATTTTCTTTTTAATGTTTTTAACATTATTAGATGTAAATATTATGCCTACTTTATCAATAGATTTTTTAGATATACTAAATATTCTCTTTATAGACAAATCATTGGTAATTCTTAATATTTTTTTTTCATCAATGGCATAAGGTAAAAGTTTTACATTTCCTACTAATTGCCCAGCTGATACAATACTATGATTTTTTAGAGTACAAACTGCAATATTTTTTTGTTGAGCATTAATTTTAAGTAATTTTTCTTTATTAATATTAAGTAAGCCTTCTGTCTTTGAAAATATATCTGCTCTGCCATTAGAGACAACAATTTTAAATAGGCTATTGGGTGATATATGTTCAGCAATTAATTTTACAGATAAATTTTCTGAAAGGTCATGTTTTTCTATTATAGCAACATAAATTTGATTAATATTATTTCTTATTAGTAAAGCTATATGCTCTTTTTCTAAAACTTTTCCCTTTCTGATAACTAAATCCTTAAGTCTTATTGTATGAGCAAGTATATAAGAATTTGCTTTTTTAGTAGATACTATTTTAAATTGCATTATTATTCTTCTTTGAGATTATTTGTGCAATTATAGCACATGCTATTTCTGCAGGAGTTTTAGCATTAATATCTAAGCCAATTGGTCCATTTATTTTAGATAAGTCCTTCTTTGTAAAACCTTTTTTTGTTAATCTTTTGATCCTTGCTTCATGGGTT